>JAYSST010000332.1:0-9778 GCA_043720435.1 Bdellovibrionales bacterium | reverse complement strand
GCATCCATTGGCTCATCCCTACGTGCCATGCATACTGCGAAAATTGAAAACGGCCTTTTTCAAGTCCATCGATGATGGCTTGTGTTTCGAGCGGACCTTCTTGCAAATACGTACTGTTGTGCGGACGCAGGACAATCCACGAAAGTGTTCGTGGGTCATTCCGAGGTCCGTTTGTCGCAGGTAAACTTGGTCTCAGTTCCGGGTCGATCGCTGGTTTCGAATTCGAAACAGAAGACGATTCGCTTGGGGTGCCCGCTTTCAGTTCTCGGTACGTCGCCACCGGACGCCATTCGGTTTCACCTTCGCGGAAAATCAAATCAAGAGGCTGGAGTTCGGATTTGCGAATCATCGCGAGCAACATGTCGGTAGAGAATGGACCCGTGGCATCACCGCCTCGGCTTACATACCATGCTGCTACTTCCGACTTCGCCTGATTATCCGACCGAGACATCCTTGTCTCCCTTCACAGTCTTTCGCGACGCCCTTTTACTGGCATCAATCCACTCGGCGCGATTTCAGTTCCGACAGCTTTTGCAAGTCGAAGCGTGAACGCATCGTAGACGCGACCAAAATCGCGTCCAAGGACATCGGTCTTGTAGAGCGACGCGATCTCCCTTCTTAAAATCTTACGGGCTCGGTACGCGCCATACAACCTTTCCCCCATCATTCTTCCTAAAATCAAAGCCGCTTCGAGATAACTCGCGTTCTTCGCCGGCTTCACTAACCTTTTTCTTCTACGTCCCTGGTGAAAATACACGAGTTCGGCCATTCGCTGATCCAACGCGAGCCGCAGCGCATCCCGACCTTCGTCTGTAGGCTGAATGGTTTGAAGTTCGGATCGAAGATCAGAAAACGTCTCTGCCTGGCGCTTGTGATTGATTTGTTTCGAACCAAAATACGAGAGCGCTTCGACTAAAATCGCAGCTTGAAAGTCGCGCGGAAAAGTCCAAACCTCTCGGGTGCGACCGCTCGCCTTCATTTGCAGATATTCACTTGCAAGATGAGTTGCGTGGTTGATGGTCATCTGAGCCAGACAGCCAACACCAAGCGCCGGCATCATGAAGCTGCGACCCTTCACGAGCATTCGCCTCGCGAGCTCAAGGTCGCTTCGTTTAAGTGACGCTTCTACTTTTCTCCATAATCTAGCGTCGGAAGCAGTGTAAACGGCGAGATCGGTCGCTTTTGATTTATCAAAAACGTCTTTCAAACCTAAATCGCGCGCGATCCACTTCGCAAATTTAAGAATGTGATCGGTCGGATCCGGGCCTTCGTCTTCTTCATCAGCGAGTTGCAGTTCAAGCGATTTATCGAGGTGGAGTAAATAACTTTGCCAAGGTACCCACGGCGGCGAACTGAGAACACAAAAACGAGTCATCGATTTTGGATTTAAGTACCGAATCACATCGACAGAATGTTCGAGTCCTTTTTCAGCTAATTGAAAATATACGGCCTCGGCGTTGATGTGAATGGCGACTTCGCGAAGTCCCGTTCTACGACGCCCCGTAAATTCGCTCGAAAGCACTTTGGGCAGATTGGTTAAATGAAGCTCTCCTATAACGACATAAACCAGCGCACCTGGTTGCCGTATCATGATCTCTTTTAATCGCTTTGCAGTCGTCGATTCTTGGCGATCGATTCCGCGGCTGCCAATGGTCGCTTCTCGTTCGATGCCGATCGCTTCGACACGCCATCCACGCCGCCGCGCGAGTTCGATCAGCGCTTTGTAGTTTTCAAACGGAAAACCCCAACGAACATCCCACTTCACCCGTTTTTTAAGGGCTTCGGCGTCCATTTTTCCACGTAAGTATAACTCAATGTATTTTTGAGAACGTGTTTCAAAACATTCGAGCGCAAGCACGACCGGTCGGTCCGGAGCAAGATGTCGCAAGATTTTGAAATGTGTTCTTTGTGCAGGTCCATGCGCATGAAAGTCGCCGCCGTAGACGATGTCCGCAGACTCGATCTCGGCTAAGATTTCAGATTTTGACGAAACGCGGTACCGATTGCGAGATAGCTTTTTAGCCGCTAGCCCATACTGTTTTAAGTCGGCCGGGTCATCGCCCAAGCGATGACGAACATCATCTTTTACAGATTTTAAAAGCGCGCGACGAGTCCGCAGCCATTCGTGATCCATTCGTTTATATTGTGCGCCTTGAAACCCTTGCCATCAACCTCGGAAACGATTGAGTATAAGTAACTTATGAAAACAGCCTCGGTAGACACCCCTAATTCTGGCCGCTCCGCTACGGGTTCAGGCCGCTCGATGTACAAGTGGATCGCAATTGGATCCGCTCTTTTGGCGGCAGCCGTTCATGCATACCTTTTAAAAAGTCATTATGATCTGCGCTACGGTGAAGTGACCGGTGGGATCATGTGCGACATCTCGAGCAAGTTCTCGTGTTCGGCTGCGAGCGCAAGTAAATGGTCCGAACTCTTCGGCATTCCATTGGCTCTCTTAGGTTTGCTGACAAACGCAGCACTGATAACTCTTGCAGCGTGGGATCCCATCGCCGACGAAAGCGGGCGAAACTCGAACCGCACCGGAATTTTGATTCTTTCGGGACTGTTGGTTCTTGCAACGGTTGCGATGGGCGTAATCACGGTGACCGCACTCGACACCATCTGTCCGTTCTGTGTCGCGACCTATGTGCTTTCACTAATCACCGCTGGTGCGGCATGGCTCGCCTATCGTCCGGGCCTCAAGTTCGAAGTTAAACCGGCACTTTTTGGTGTCGCGATTGCTTTTGGAATCTCGTCACTTATTTTGAATGATCAGTTTCGCTCAGGATACACGGGCCCCGGCGGAGACGCGATGTCAGTTGCCGCCGTTCAAGAATGGACCGGAAATCCGAAATTGGAAATTCCAGAAACTGATCCTCTGGCAATGGGACCATCACGCGACCAAGCCAAGATGACGCTCGTTGAATTTGCAGATTTCCGCTGCATTCACTGCAAACTTGCGACAGCTCCGATCAAAGCATTTGCGCAGAGCCACCCCGACGTTCGGGTCGAGTATTATTCCTGGCCACTCGATGGCGAATGCAATTCCTCGATTACGCAAAATAATGGTGCCTCGTGCCTGCTTGCTCGAGCCGTATGGTGCGCGCGAAAGAAGGCGGATAAAGGCTGGGAAGCTCACGGTAAAGTGTTCGAACGGTTCGACGAATGGAAGACGGCAGAAGCCGTACGTAGCTCACTCGACAGCCTTGCAGAACAAATTGGAATGCCACCTGAAGATTTGAAGACGTGCGCAGATTCGGAAGAAGCGAAGGCGGCGATCACGGCACAAGCCCGACTCGGGACCTCTTTAAATCTTAAAGGAACGCCGTCAATCTATGTGAATGGAAAATTGCTGCCGGCCGGAACTTCGATTCCTGTGCTCAATGCTGTTCACGAAACGTTTCGTTAATCTAAAGCTTGAACTTATCGAACAGTAAATCCACCATGCTCGACGTCGCAGAATCGACGACGACGTTGAGCGAAGGAAACACTCCTTGCGTCAGTTCGACAATAACCATAAAGACCAAAAGCGCACTCACACACCAGCACGTTGCCCAAACGACCCACACGGTAGACCGATTGTCTTCCATGCGGACTTCGCTCTCAATATTCTCGATTTTCTCAAGTGTCGCTTTAAGGTCTTCAAAATGCAGCAGGGCTCGTTCGAACAGTTCTTTTTGCTTCGACGTGTGGAGCGCGCTCCAGCCCGGAAAATTTCGCTTCGCTTGAATAGCGCTGATAAGCTCGATCGAATACCTGATATATTTCTCGGACCGCACTTTGAACTCGGGGTACTCAGGCTTTGATTCGAGCGCGAGCCCGACTTTTTGAATCGCCTTCTCGTAGCGTTCTTCTGTGACATGCGAAAGAATCTCGTTGCGCAATTGACCTTTGCCAGCCGAACTGCGAACGCTTGTACGCATTTTCGAAGTCATGTCGTGAAAGACGGAATCAGATTTCACAGCTGGAAGACCCATACATTCTTCTCGGCTGGGTCCCTCCCCGCCTTGACGGACGTCCAGTATCAAGACGCCAGACTGGACTATAGGCCTGCTGGTTCATAAACTTAAGTCCTGAAATTTGACCAGACTCTCTCGACTTGAGACGCTATGACCAAGAGCTCTTCAAGGATGAAGAGGAGGCAAAACTTGGACGCAGAATCAATTCTTTCGCTGACCGATATACCACTGCCAAATGCTGTTCCGCCCCCACCGCAGCTGCGCGATGTACCAGCGCGGATCATGCATTCGGCAACGGTCGAAACCTTGATCGACCACGCCGACGACTTGTCGAGCCGACTTAAGGTTCACATCCGTCGCAATGGTCAGCTTGAAGGGCAGATCATCGAGCTCGATGAGAAACTTATCGAGAGCGAAATGTTCCGAAAAACGCTGATCTCGCAAATCGAAATCTTGCGCGAAAAAGACAAAGCGGTCGCTGACAAGCAGTCGGCAATTGAACAAAAGCTTCAACGTTCAAATGAAGAACTCGATCTCTCGCGACTGGAATCGCAAGAACTCGGTATTCGAAATCGCGAACTGCAGATTTCCAACACCCGTGCTTGGGCTTATCGCCGACGTGTCAAGCGTTGGGTGAAGCCTGGGTTTCTCAGTCGCGAACAAGCCGTTAAGGCTCTCGAGTCAAAAGCCTTAGCGCTCGATGCCGAAGTTTTAAGACTCTCTGGGCTCGTCACAAACCTCCGCGAAGAACTCTCGTTTCAGAAGACAGAAAGCGACCGTCGCAATATGACGGCCGAGCGCGATCGATCGCGTTTAGTCGAGCAGTACGAAAAGCGCGTTTCTCAAACTGAAGGCGACAATGCCCGACTTTCAAATGAACTCGCAAGAGCCGTTGAACGGGTTTCTGTCCTCGACCACGCAACTCACGAGAGTGCGCGCGCGAATAATGAACGGGTATTCTTCGAACGCAGAGCCGAAGAACTCGAAGTTCGACTCAAAACCGAGACCGAAAGACTGCGCGGCTCGCTTGATGATATGGCCGCAGAATGTGCAGCACTTCGGGCGAGCGTCGAATTGGCTCGAAAGCTTCGCGAAGAAGCCGATCAGGCTCGACAGTCTTCCGAAGAAATGCGAACCCGGTCCGAGGCTCAGCTGAAGAGTCTGCGTGATATTTGGCAAGAAAGCAGTGTGCGCCTACAGATGCTCGAAAGTCAGAACGAAGCGCTCGAGAAAATCAACGGCGAACTTTCAAGACGTTTGACCGACAACCGAGGGCAAGACCGCGTTCGGCTTACCGACGATGCCTTGGGTCGCATTGGTTTTATTGAAGAGAAAGATGCCAGGGCAGAAAAGATCAAAAAGCTAGATCTCATTCTCTCGGACTTAGAGATGAAAGCTTTCGGCATTCATCCCTCGGCAGGTAAATCGCCATCTTGAAGTTCAAGCGGCTGATCGACAACATCGGCCGCGACAGATAATTCTTCGGCAAAATCAAGCGCAACTCTCGGCGCCGGAACATAGTCAGCGGCCCGTACGAATTCGACTTTGTAACTTTCAACGCCGCTAGTCTCATTCACCAAACAAGGACGTGTTCCGAGGGGCGTCGCTGACAAGATTTGTCGAAAGTCATTTCGCACTTCACAAAAGCGAACGTCGCTGCCCGCCGTCTTGGTTAGATCATTAAGACTTTCAAGAAATGGGCGCAACCCGCTCGAACCTACGAACGACAAATTTCCCAAATTAAAAAGCACAGGTCTTCCACCAAGTGGCCCCCGACAAGCTTGCCGAAAGAGGTCGACGGATTCGGCGTCGATGTTGCCACTCAGGTGAACAATCAAAATTTCTTTTTGACTCATTTGCGACAGAAGGACGTGTTTTCGAAACGTTGCTTTCATACCTTTATCTTGAATGATGAAGCGGCGACACGTCAGCTCCGTCTAGGACCAGATTTGTCTATGCCTGGGACTTCGAAGCTCGACGCTTGTCTTGGCCGATTGATACTCTTGACTGACGCTATGGATTTTTTGAAGAAACTTAAGAAACGCCTCTCGTTTTTTGCATCTCCGATGACGATTGGTATCATCTTGACGGGGACGATGACGTGGCTGGGCTTAGAGTTTTATTCAAGCCAGCACCGGGTCAAGGATGTCGACGGCAGCTCTCTTTTAGGGATTTTGGACGAGATCCATCGCAAGACAATTGATTTCCGTTTTTTGAACCGAGGTGAATTTCGTGGCAGTCCCCGCGTCGCCATTCTCGCCATTGATGACGCTTCGATCGAGCGCGAAGGCCGGTGGCCATGGCCGCGCGAGAAAATCGGCCGCCTGATTGAAAATGCGATCGACGGTGGAGCTAAAGTCGTCGCATTCGACGTCGTGTTCTCGGAAGCCGATCAGAACTCGTCAAGTCGAACGCTTTCCAAACTCAAAATCGACCTCGGAAAAATGGAATCTGGTGGCAAGAAAACCGCCGGCAGCAATGGTCTAAGCCCAGCAGTAGCGGCGCTGCTCGACAAAGAGATCGAAGCAAACAACTCGGACAAAAAGTTTGCGAGCACAGTAGGCCTCTACAACGATGCAGTTGTTATGGGTACTTACTATGATACCGAAACCCACACCGTCGGCGAAGCACTGAATCCGCTAAGAGATTACTGCATCGATGCGCAATACGGCCGGTCGTTTGAAAAAAAATACTGGGACAAAGAAGAGATTTTTCCGATCGTCATTGATCCTACGCACAACGTTGAGGGAGCGAATCGTTTGCCGAACGAAATGTTAGAGCGTGTCGCAAGCCAAATCACGGGTCTTGAAGTCGAAAAGGCCGGACAGTGGTTCGAAGCCAATGTTTCAGCTTCCAGCGCGATTGTTGAGACTCTTCGCAATCTGGACGTCCCTTTGCCGTCCGAAATAGTTCCGATGCTGTTCGTTTGGGCAAACATCGGCGACGAGCAAAGTCTTTTCGAAGTTCTAAGTTCTGACGATGCATTAAAACAATTCGCAAACCGCCCTATGATCTTACAGATTTTCTCGGCCGTTCTGCGTTCGCTGACCACACGCCAGATCGCTGACGTCCGACAAGTCATCGCTCGCGCGGATGCAAGCTATTGCCAGCGGTTTCTAACCGATGATGACGAACTTTTAGATCGCGCGAAGCTTTATAAGGATGTCGAACAACCGAGAGAGACGCTTAATGAATTGTGGCAAGAACAAGGGCTCGAGCCGCTGTGGGATAAACTCATTGCCGAGAAAAAATATCCGCCCATTCCATTGAAGACGGCGATTGCAAACTGGACGACTTCAGCACTTTATAATCCGATTGAGGTCTTTGAGAAGGCGTGGATCAGCGTTCCCGAGGTCGCTGCGACGACGAAACACACTGGGTATTTCAACGCGGCTCTCGACCCCGACGGAACCGTTCGCAGGTCTCGTTTGCTCGCTCGCCGAGGACACGTGTACATTCCGTCGCTTGCGTTAAAAGCTTTCATGCTCGATCGCAAACTCGGAGTTCGATTCAAGATCGACAAAGATATCGTTCGCAGCGAACGCCCGCGCAATGCCGTTCAAAGTGTCGAATTTTTGAAGCCAGATGGCACCGTTCAATTCACGGCGCCTGTGGATGCACGTGGACTACTGATGATTAACTATTCGGGTCCGCAGCAAATGTTCGAATACGTCAGCGCTTCATCGCTGCTGTCGAATGAAGCGGATCTCACTATCGTGCAACGCATGACCGATCCAGTGACGCTCGAAAAAGGCAATCTAACGCGCAAAGTGGATCGCAAAGAATTTCTCAAAGATAAAATCCTCATCGTCGGTGCGACTTCGATTGGTGTTTATGACTTGCGACAAACGCCGTTCGAAGAGAATTATCCTGGAGTTGAAACGCATGCGAATGTTCTCTCCAATCTCCTTACCGAAGAAACGCGCTCGCGCGGTGAAAAAGCAGATCCGAATCAACCGGGTTTCCTTCGTATTCACCCGCTCGAGGGAAAAGCGATGTGGGGATTTCTGCTTGTTGGCGGACTCGGACTATCTGCAGCCCTCAGCTACCTCGGTTCGGTCATGGGCCTTCTCGCTGTGCTTGGGGTACTCGCAACACTCTACTCGGTCGATCGCTATATTTTATTCGCCAACGGTTATGTGATCAACATCTCGCTCCCGGTGATCTCAACGTTTGCACTTTTTGTGGGGATTACGTCTTACAAATACTTTACGGAAGAAAGAAATAAGCGCGCGCTGAAAGGCACGTTTGCGAAATACGTTTCGCCGGCTGTCGTCGAAGAAATCTTAAGAGATCCGAGCAACATCGAGCTCGGCGGCAAAAAGATGGAATTAACCGTGATGTTCTCTGACGTCCGTGGATTCACTACCATCTCTGAAAAACTCGATCCGCGCGCGTTGTCGGATTTGCTTAACAGCTATTTGACGCCGATGACCGATCTCGTGTTCGATACAAAAGGCACACTCGATAAATACATGGGTGATGCGATCATGGCGTTCTGGGGAGCTCCAATTCATTTCGAAGATCATCCCGAACGAGCCGCGACGTGTGCACTGATGATGCTGCAAAGACTCAAAATTCTTCAGGCTGAATACATCGCCAAGGGTTTGCCAACAATCGACATCGGTATTGGTCTCAACACGGGCGACATGAGCGTCGGAAACATGGGTTCGAACACAGTCCGAAGTTACACAGTCATGGGTGACTCGGTGAACTTAGGATCGCGACTTGAAGGCATCAACAAAGAATACGGAACGCGTATTATCGTGAGCGAGTTCACCAAGAGCCGCATCGAAAAGAGCTTTGTTACGCGAGAAGTCGACTGGGTACGCGTCAAAGGAAAAGTTCAACCGGTAAGAATCTTCGAACTCATTGGAACAATCGCACCTGGAACACTCGGGGCCCCTGCCGACATGCTTGCGGTTGTTCCAGATTTTGAAACGGGTTTCCGGCTTTACCACGAGCGCAAGTTTGGTGAAGCCGTAAACTCTTTCACACGAGCGCTCAGCTCAAAACCAGATGATCAGTGTTCACAACTCTATATCGAACGCTGCCAGGACTATCAAAAAGAGGCGCCGCCTGATGATTGGGACGGCGTCTACACAATGAAGACGAAATAAAAAATGACACCCTCGATAGTCCCTCGCTAGGCTTTCGCTATGGCCTCTCGCGTTCCGTGGCTTCTCCATTTCATGCTCATATTTTGCGCAAGCCAATGGCTCAACCTCGCCTCGGCAAACGCTGCCTCGAGCACACGGATTCTGACTAAGAACGGAACTCCCGTTCTTCTCTCGGCAAGTTCAATGTTCGGCGATTCTGAAAAGCAAACGGTCGAACTCGTCGGTGATGTCCAAATGACGTTCGACGGACAAAGCTTGCGCGCCGATCGAGCGACCATGGATAAAAAGAACGGAAAGATCATCGCCGAAGGAAACATGATCTTGGCGAGCGCCTCGGCCTACGTCGAAGGCTCGCGCGCCGAGATTTCGTACGAAGACAGCACCGGCATCATCTACGACGGCTTCGTAAAGTCGGGCCAAGTTTTGTTTCAAGGTAAGGTCATTCGAAAAGTCGGACCAGACAAATACGAAGCCGATCAAGCGAACTACACGGCCTGCTCGACATGTCCACCGGCTTGGAGCTTCTCGGGTTCGCGAATCGATGCCGAAATCGGCTCATATGCTTACATCAAGAGCGCTTGGTTTTATCTCGCGGGTTATCCATTCTTTTGGCTTCCCTACCTCGTCGTACCGCTCAAAAGTGAACGGCAATCCGGTGTGTTGTTTCCGTCTTTTGAGATCAACAGCTCGGGAAAAGTT
>JAYSST010000331.1:0-1552 GCA_043720435.1 Bdellovibrionales bacterium | reverse complement strand
CGCTCCGGGAGCTATATGGGATCAACAGACATTTCAAAGGTTCGAAACATCGGGATTTCGGCCCACATCGATTCGGGCAAGACGACTCTCACCGAGCGTATCTTGTTCTACACAGGACGAATTCATGAAATTCATGAAGTCCGTGGAAAAGACGGCGTCGGCGCAAAAATGGACTCGATGGATCTCGAGCGAGAAAAAGGGATCACCATCCAGTCGGCGGCAACGTACGCGACATGGAAAAATATCGACATTAACTTGATCGATACTCCGGGGCACGTCGACTTCACAATCGAAGTTGAACGATCTCTGCGAGTTCTCGATGGAGCCATCTTAGTCTTGTGCGGAGTCGCCGGCGTTCAATCACAGTCGATCACCGTCGACCGTCAGATGAAACGTTATAACGTTCCGCGCCTCGCGTTCATCAACAAGCTCGATCGTACAGGTGCGAACCCATTCCGTGTTCTTGAAGGTCTTCGCGAGAAGCTTCGTTTGAATGCCGTCATGGCGCAAATTCCAATCGGTCTCGAAGATAAATTGCTAGGAGTTATCGATCTCGTCGGTATGCGCGCGTATTACAACGAAGGCGAAGACGGCGAAAAAGTTGTCGAGAAAGACGTCCCAGCGGACTATCTCGAAAAAGCGAAAGAGTACCGCAAGGAACTCATCGCGAAAGTCGCAGATAACGACGAGGCGATCGCTGAAAAGTTTTTAATGGAAGAAGAGCCGTCGGAAGACGAAATCCGCGCGGCGATTCGCCGTCAGGTTATCGCACTTCAAATTGTTCCTGTATTTTGCGGTTCAGCTTACAAAAACCGTGGCGTCCAAAAACTGCTTGATGGTGTTTCGGACTATCTCCCTGATCCAACTCAAAAAGAGAACGTCGGCCTCGATCTCGACAAGTCTGAAGAAAAAGTCATCATCCACGTTGATCCAAAAGCTCCGTTGGTGGCGTATGCATTCAAACTCGATGACGGTCGTTATGGTCAGCTGACTTACATGCGCCTTTACCAAGGTACGATGTCGAAGGGCGATTTCATCGTCAACACGTCGAACCAACGTAAAGTGAAAATCCCACGCATGGTCCGAATGCACTCGAACGAAATGCAGGATATCGATTCGGCAGAAGCGGGCGACATCGTTGCTCTCTTCGGCGTCGATTGCTCTTCGGGCGACACGTTCACTGATGGCAGCATCAACTACGCAATGTCTTCTATGTTCGTACCAGAAGCGGTTATCTCGCTCGCGGTTGCACCTAAGCACAAAGACGGTGCTAGCAACTTCTCGAAAGCGCTTCAGAAGTTCCGTAAAGAAGATCCGACCTTCCGCGTTTCTCGTGACGAGGAATCGGCCGAGACGATTATTGCGGGCATGGGCGAGCTTCACTTAGAAGTTTACATCGAGCGCATGAAGCGCGAATTCCAGTGCGAAGTTATCGCTGGAAAACCGCAGGTCGCTTACCGTGAAACAATCGGTCAGGCTGTAGATTTCAACTACACGCACAAGAAGCAGACCGGTGGTTCGGGTCAGTACGCAAAGATCTCGGGTCGCATCG
>JAYSST010000330.1:0-9783 GCA_043720435.1 Bdellovibrionales bacterium | reverse complement strand
GTCGTCGACGATCGTGAATTAACTCGCGGCGGACTTTCGTACACAGTTACAACTCTCGAATCTTTCGCGAAAGAATATAACCCTTCGCAACTGCATTTGATCATCGGCATGGACCAGTTTGAAGAGCTTGACCGCTGGCACCGTATCGATCGCATTTTTGAACTCGCGAGTGTCATTGTCTTATCGCGACCGGGTCATTCAATTCCTCATAGCGTAAGCGACTTTCCAGAAGGACTTCGTCCTTTGCTTGCTGATTTCGAAAAAGGTTTTGGAACTTTGACGTCGGGTCGTCACATCGAATTTTTGCGCATGCCAGACGCGGATGTTTCGGCGAGTGACCTTCGTAAACGCCTGCGTACGGGCCGTTCCGTAGACAAGTACATGACCATCGAAGTTGAAGAGTTCATCAAGAGCCGCGGGCTTTACGGGCCAATCGGCCCGCGCATTGGTGACTACGAAGTTTTCACGCGCTTTTGCGCTGAGGCTTTATTCGCTAAAAAAGGTTTGAACGTAAAAGGTTTTGATCTGCGTCCGACGACAGCACCGACCGAATTTTCGTTAGTGGCGTCGGGCACGAGCACACGCCACACGGCAGCACTTGCCGAGAGCGTTTTGAATGCGGTGAAAGAAGAATTCAACGTGTTTCCACAAAGCGTCGAAGGAATGGCCGAAGGCCGTTGGGTGCTACTGGATTACGGTTCTCTGATCGTTCACGTGTTCTACGACTTCGTTCGACAAGAGTATCGTCTCGAAGAACTTTGGCAGGAAGCGCGCGATCTCGAGATCAAAGACTCGCTGGGGTAACAGTTCCCTTTCTGAAGGGCAGCGCATCACAAGTGATGCACTGCCCTTCAGAAAGGGAACTGTTACCTATGGTTTTGCAGTTTTTGTTTGTCGGCGGCGATAAAGAAGAATGGCTTCAAGTTTTCGAACGTGAGTACGAAACGAAGCTCGCGCGCCACTATCGGACCGAAGTCATGCGTATGAAGCCGTCCAAGGACGAGCGCTCGCAAGCCGACATCAAACGAAAAGCCGAGTCCGAACTTTTCTCGTCTAAATTCAAGCCGACCGACTTTGTCGTGCTGTTTGATGAACGTGGCGAAAGCCTCACGTCCGTCGTCTTCGCAAAAAAGATGGAGCAGTGGATGGCGCGCGGAAAATCTCGTCTCGTCTTCTGCGTGGGCGGCGCGTTTGGTTTTAACGACGATATTCGGAAGCGCGCAGATATTGTAGTGTCGCTTTCGGGATTCGTTTTGAACCACCACGTTGCGCAAGCAGTGGTAATGGAACAAGTGTATCGCGCGATCTCCATTCAAAAAAACCTGCCGTACCACAACTCCTGAAGTGCCTGGTACTGTTCAAGCACTCGCCCCCATCGGGGGTAGCTATGGGTATTGTATCGGCGTTCGCCAGTTTTTTACTCGATCGTTGTCCGTCGTGCGGTCTTTCGGCGACGACGCTTTGTGCGCGCTGTTGGTATGTCCTGAACGAAGTAGGCGAACACAGATCGCCTGCCGCCCGTGGTCTATTGACGATCGAGACCGAACCGTTCGTCCAGCGAGCGCTTTATTGGTGGGACGATCGAGTCCCGCGGCCATCAAATATTTTGCGAGAAGTTATTCTCGCCTCAAAAGAGCATCCTTCGTCTGCCACGATGAATTTGTGGGCTCGCGAGTTTTGCAGACGCGCGATGCTCGACGGTTTGCTTTCCTCGCGCAGAAACTGGGTTGTGATTCCGCCGCCCGGCCGTTCGGGAATGGGCGAAGATGATCACGCGGGTGCGCTTGCTTCGGCGTTTACTGCAGTGAGCGGTGGCGGCTTCTTTTGCGAGATTCACGCATTCGAGCGAGTCGGCAAATCACGCAGCTCACAGAAAACGAAGTCTAGGGGTGAGCGCGCCGAGATCGAGTTCCGTATTGCTGTTCCAGCTAAGAAACGACTTGAACGCGCTGCTGGCTTCATTTTCATCGACGACGTCCTCGCGACAGGCGCAACGGCCAGGGCAGCCTGGGTTGCGCTCGGAAGGCCTCACGCATTTGAATGCTGGACCATTGCCGCTAAGGTCCGTGAAGAGATCAAAGAACCGACCATAGAGCCTGCCGGAGAACGCAAGACTGCGAACGAAACTGGTGCTAGCCTGTCGTTATGAAAATCTTGTGCAAGTCGTTTAGGCTAGTTCCGTGTCGAGCAGCACTTCGCGTTTACTTTTTCGCAGGTGTTTTGACGTTCGGTTTCGGCCAATCGGCTTTTGCCGGCGAATGGACAAAGGCCGATCCGAGCAAGAAGACCGTCGTAGTCGACAAATCCGAGCCTTCGAAGACAGTTTCGTCGACCGAAAAATCATCTTCCCAGCCACTCCCGTCGATTGGTCCGCCGACGAAAGAGCAGATGAAGACCCTTGAGAAATTTCAAAAACGCCTTCAGGGCGCTGGGCAAGTTCGAGCCAAAGTGAACCGCCGCACGAAGATCGGCCTTTTGGGAACCGAGAAGGTCGCAGCTGGCGATTTGCTGCTTTCCCAAGGAAAAGTGCGCATGGATCTGCAAACTAAGGACACCAATGAGCGCCAACTGCTCGTCGTTGGAGATAAGGCTTTTTGGGCCGTCAGTTACCCCCCAAAGGAACTAAAGGACGCGCTCGTTCAGGTCGTTACCGGACCGGTCAAGTCGAAGAAATCGGGGCCGACGGGCTTCCTCGCCCTGTTAGGAAAATCGGGTTTTCTGAAGTCTTTTACCGTCTCTGGCGTAGCGCTCGATAAAGACGGAGGAATCCGCTATTATCTGCAACCTAACGCTGACTGGGTCGAAGCCAAGAGAGCATTGCTCGCGCTCGGGCCAGAAGCGGTCGGCGGAAAAGGCGAACGGAATTTTCGCGAAATTTTGATTTGGGATTTTCAGGATAACGAAACGCAGTACACGCTAGAAAGCGTGACGCTAGAAAAGGCAAAAGCGGCGAATGAAAAATTCGCGTTTTCGCCGCCGAAAAACTCCGACGTAATGTCGGTCGCAAACTAGGAAGCTGTCGCACGAGAGTGCGCGGGAAATGTCGCACGGGAGTGCGTGGGAAATTAGATGCCGTCTTTTGATATCGTTTCAGAAATAAATCTTCAGGAAGTCGATAACGCAGTGAACACGGCCGTTAAAGAAGTCGCGCATCGTTACGATCTGAAAGACGGCAAGTGTGAAATCATTTGGGACAAAAAGTCGATCGTTCTGAAAGCCAACGCCGAGATTAAGCTGAACGCGGTCCGCGACATTCTGCAGACGAAGCTTCACAAGCGCGGAGTTGAAATCTCGAGTTTGAAATTCGACAAGGTCGAGCCCATTGGTGGACTCATGCTGAAGCAAGCCGGAACGCTGATTCAGGGGATCGAAAAAGAAAAAGCTAAAGAGATCGTAAAGTCGATCAAAGATTCGAAACTTAAAGTTCAGGCGTCAATCAACGACGAGCTAGTTCGTGTTTCATCGAAAAGTCTGGATGAGCTGCAGTCGGCGATTGCTCACGTCAAGAGTGCCAAGATTGGCATCCCACTACAATTTATCAATATGCGCGCGTAAGCCGTCAGGGAAATCATGTCGACCGTTATGACCGATACAACTCAAAACTCAAACGTTCTCGGCGCTGCGAACTCGAACGTCGTTGGCGCGCTTAAGAAAGTGCACATCGTGTCCTTGGGTTGCCCAAAGAACCTTGTCGACAGCGAAATCATGCTTGGTCAGATGATGAAGGACGGTTACACCGTTACGGACGACGCGTCTCAGGCGGAAACGATTGTCGTAAACACGTGTGGTTTTATTGAAACGGCGAAACAAGAATCGATTGATAAGATTCTCGAGATGTCTGGCTACAAAACTTCGGGCCTTGCTAAGACGGTTGTCGTCGCGGGCTGCCTTACACAGCGCTATAAAGATGACCTGGTTGAGGGTCTCCCAGAGGCCGATCTCTTTATTGGTTCGGGTGAGTTTCAGAATATCTCTAAGATTCTGAAAGCTCGCGATGAAGGATCGAAAGAAAAGAAGTTTTTCGCACTGCCGACGTATCTGCAGCAGGAGGAAACTCCGCGCGTAAACTCCGGTCCGTCGTACCGCGCTTATTTGAAAATATCGGAAGGCTGCCTCAAGCGTTGTGCCTTCTGTGCTATTCCGAAGATTCGCGGAAACTTGCAGTCGCGGACTTTGAAATCCGTTGTGAACGAGGCGAAGCTTCTCGTCGCTGGCGGTGTCCGCGAGATTAACGTCATCTCGCACGATTTCACGGACTACGGTTTCGATCTCCGTCGCAAAGATGAAGCTGCGATGGAGCGGCCAGAAGAATTTTTGAAACAGATCGCAGATGTTAAGGGTCTCGATTGGATTCGGTTGCTTTATCTGTACCCAGATGGAATCACAGACGAAATGATCGATATCATTAAGACGCGTCAAAACATCGTGAAGTATTTCGATATGCCATTGCAACACGTATCGAATCGCGTGTTGAAATCGATGAATCGCAAGATGACCCGCGAAGAAATCACCGAACGTTTGGCGAAAATTCGCAGTGAGATTCCGGACGCCGTCATTCGCACCCAGTTCATCGTCGGATTCCCAGGCGAGACGGAAGCAGACTTCCAAGAGTTGCTCGAGTTCGTCGAAGAGCAGCGCTTCGATCGCGTCGGCTGCTTCATGTACTCGCCAGAAGACAACACGGCGGGCGGCAAGATGGCGGACCAGATCGATGAAGATACTAAGCAGCGACGCCACGATGAGCTGATGGAGCTTCAGATCGAAATTTCGAAGGATAAACACGAAGCGTTCATCGGTCGAACGATTCAGGTATTGGTCGAAGGCATCAGCGAAGAAACTGAACTTCTGCTTCAGGGCCGCATGTCACAGCAGGCGCCTGAAATTGACGGCGTCGTTCTGATCAATGACGGAACAGCGAAGCCAGGCGAAATGGTGAACGTTATGATTACTGAAGCTCACGACTACGACCTTGTCGGTCATATTGTTCAATGAGCTGAGTGTTACTATTGCTGGATTAAAGCTTCTGCCGCTGCGTACTCAGCCATGTACTCTTCATTCAGAGATATGAAGAATTCATTGAGCTCGGATCGAGCGGTAAGACCGGCAACCACCGTATTTGCAAAAACAATCTGATCCCCGCCAAGTGCCCGGTTTCTCGTCCTGCGGTCCTCGGACGGTGTATGGGCTTCCAAGATAGAGTCCAATTTTTTATCCAATGACTGTCGAGCGGCACGGTAAACGTTTGAAAGAGCTGTCAGTTGCTGCGCCCGTTGCTCGAGATAACTGAGTTGGTCTAATTTGGGCATATACTTAAAAGCCTGAACAGTTTCAAATTTTTGCAAACGTATCGATATGTCGCGCGGTCTCTCTGATAAGATTTGATCTCGTATTTTTTCAAATTCTTGCTTGGCCTGAGTTTCTTTAAAAATTAAATTTTTTGTGGAAGATTGGATTGCGTATGCAGGTCCGGCCAACCCGACACCAGCCGTTAACCCGAAACGCGCCAGTCCGGCCAAAGTGAGAACCCCCAAAGAACTATTTGCTGCCATTGTAACCAATGGTCCACCAAAAACCCAGGCCACGTAGGTTAGCTCGACAACCGCTACCGCTTTCAGTACTGCTGAGGCGGCTTTAACCCAGGTGCCATCTTTGCGTAGACCATCCGCAAGCGTCAGATATTGATTTGATGAGTCTCTTAAAATGTTCGAAAAATTTGCGGATCGAGCGAGCAATTCCGAATTGGGAACACTTGCTGCTTCAACAAGGCTCGCATGAGTAACCAAAAAAATTAACATTGTGGCGATTGCTTTTATTTTCATTGGTCATCATCGCTCAAACAATTGTGGGCTAAATTGCCCGTTGTCCAACCTAGAACGATCTTTCAAACGACTTTATAGCGAAAAGCGGTCCAGCTTCAAACCGCGCCGTATTTACATTCGGAAGTCAAACCGGGGACTGAGCGAGGCACAGCATGGCGCTGAGGGAGACCGCCCAGAAGTTCGACAGCGGTTTTTTATTTTAGATTTGAATGGTTTTCTAAAGCGATTACAATTTTCACGGTGTCGCGCCGATATTTGCGATAGTTACGACGTACTTTCTGCTACTGGCGGAAGTAATAAATCGCGGCGTAATTACGGCCGACCTCTTCTGAGTCCATTCCGTAGCCTACGACGTAACGGTCTTCGATCGTTTGTCCGACGTAGTCAGGCTTCAGCGCGACTTTTCGACGAGCCGGCTTGTCGAGCAGCGTAAGAATTTTAAGAGACGCTGGCGACGATGCAAGTAGGCGCTGTCTTAGAAAGTTCAAAGTGCGTCCTGTGTCGATGATTTCTTCGACAACGACGACGTGTTTTCCAGCGATATTTACCGAAATATCTTTCAGCATCCGAATGGCTCCGCCCTTTTCGACGGCGCCAAGTTGAACGAAGTCGACCTGCAGTGGACGCTCCACTTGGCGAATCAAGTCCGACAAGAAGATGCAGCTCCCTTTCAGGGGGCAGATGAAGACGATATCTTTACCGGCGTAGTCGACGTCGACTTGTTTCGCGAGCTTATGAACGAGCTTCGCAATGTCATCGGCCGTCAGGAACGCGATCATGTCATCTTTAAGGTGCGCCAGATTTTTCCCCGCGTTGGCGCTCTTGCTGCCGTTCACTGGTTTAGACGCAGTTTTCGAGACCGGTTTTGCGTTCGATTTTCCGGTCGATTTTTCCGTCATTTTTGCCATGGAATTAAAGCTCCGTGAGGGGTTCGTAAGTATCGTCCGCATCTCGAGTCATGCGCATATATTCTTTTGCCTGCGGGTGATCGGGATCGCGAAGAAGAATAGTTTCCCACTGGTCGATAGCATCGGCGACTCTTTTCGCCTGATATAACATGAACCCAAACTTCAATCGAGCTGCGTGATTCGCTGGTTGCTCTTGAACGATTTGACGAATCTCTTTGAAGGCCTGGCCGAGTTCGCCCTTTGCTGCAAGAGCCTCCACGACCTTCAGCCTGAGGTCGACTTTGCCAGGCAAAATCACCAGCGCCTGTCGATACTGATCAAGGGCATCGTCCCAGCGTTTGTGCGAGTGATACATGTCGGCGAGTTCATGATGCTTCGATGCTAATCGCTCTTTGAGCATGGAATCCTGATCGAAACTTTTGCGATTGAGCGCACCCTGAGCGTCCTGAAAAACTTTGCGGCCCTCTTCATAGCGGCCAAGATCGTTTAAAATAATCGAAAGTCCGACGCTGGCGTCTGTAAATGTCGGGTCGGTTTCGAGCGCGCGTCGAAAAGTCTTGATCGCTTTCGTAAAGCGGCCGCGATCGTACAATATCACCGCAATCATATGCCATACTTCGGCCTGTTCCGCCGGAGATCCCTGGCCCGAGAGTGCGAGCTGGTGAAGTATCGGCTCGGCGCGGGTGTAGATATTTTCTTTGAAAAATGAACGTGCAGTTTCAATAAGATCAGCACGCGAACGCTCGTCCACCTGATGAGTATCGTTTTGTCTATCGGGCATCGCGGAACTCACTTCTTGCTTTCTCGGCTTCAGAAGACCGTGGGTACTGAGAAATAAGAGTTTTCACGAATCGATTTTGTTTGTCTTTATCGCCTGTTTCTTTAGCGGACACAGCGGCTCCGTAGAGGGCGGGTGGGCCAAAGCCGTCTACGTTTCCGTACGTTCGCAGCAAACCTTCGTAACGACCAAGCGCACTGAGGTACTGTTTTTTCTTAAAATAAAAATTCGCGATGTAGAGTTCTTTGTCGGCCAGCATTCGCAAGGCTTCTGCCTTTTTTTCTCCCGCTTCTTTTGCGTGAGGCGATTTCGAGTAGGACGTTAAAACTTCGTCGAAATAGAGAATCGATTTGTCTGCAAGGCTCAGATCTCGGTCTGTCGTCGATGGCAACTGATTGAAGATCGACAGTCCGAGTCGGAATGTGACGTAATCAATCTGCGGATGTTTTGGATGTAAGTCTTTGAAGGTTTGATAAGCAAATTGCGCTTCGATGTAGGCTTCGCGTTTGAATTGAACGTCGGCAATTCTCATTTCAGCCAAAGTGGCGAAACGACTGTAAGGATGTTTGTTTTTTACATCGGTGTACTTCTGAACCGACTCCTCGAAACGTTCGTCTTTCTCGTAATCTTCAGCAAGCTTGTAGGCGCCTTCTGGAGTTGTCGCATCAATCTTGTCAGCCGACGAGCAACCCATCGAACTGCCAATCAAGAGAGTGGTCGCTACAAGCATGACGACGGTCGATGCAATGGCCGTCAGGCCGTGCGAAATTCGTCCGTGCAATGATAACTGTCGGAGTTTTCGGCGGATTTTCATAACTGGAAGTGTTTTTCGGGGCGCTGTTTTTGTCAAGAGGTGGGCAGCTCGCAGCGACGAAGTCGCGAGGAGCGTGGGACCCGCCGACGCGCTGCTGCTCTGGCTGAAAACACGGATCAGTCTCGAAAATTGGTCAAATGCGAATAGACGGCGTTGAAAGTCAGCTTTGCGGCGCTGGCGACCGGCACGGAAATCATCATTCCGAGGATGCCCGCCACTTCAGCACCGGCAATGATCATCACGACGACCGTCACGGGGTGCAGGTCGACGATCTTCGCAACGACCACGGGTATCACAAAGACGATATCAACCAGCTGAGCGATAAAATAAACGCTCGTCAAAAGCAGCAGTGTGATGGCAGGAGTCGCACTCAATACGGCTTCGGGCGAAACCATGGCGATCAGAACGGCAGGGACAGCTCCAATGATCGGACCGATGTAGGGTATCAAGTTCGTTGCGGCAGCAAACAGCGCAAGCACAGTCGCATACGGAAACTCGATGATTTGTAGACCAACCCACACGACAGCACCGACGATCGCGGCTTCGAGAAATCTTGCCCGGATGAACCCGCCAAGTTGATCGTTGATCTGGTGTCGCAAGTTCAAAGTCATTTCGAACATGTGATTCGGAACAAACGAAAGCAACGAGCGGGCGAAAACGTTTCCGTCTTGAAGCATAAAGAATGCAAAGAACGGAGCTAGAAGTAACACGGTAAACGACTGTGAAACGTAGGAGGGCAGCGCGACCGAGAGCGCGCTCGTTTTTATCCCGATCCAATCGTTGAGCTCTTGCGACAAGTTCAGCTGACCCGCTTTGATGTAGATGCGGTACTTGGCTTCGATCGCAGTGATGAGGCTTGCAAGATCGGCCTGATACTGTGGCAACCGGTTCGCCAAGACCTGCAGCTGTTCCATTACCAGAGGCAGAATCAGCGTGAAGCTAATACCCAAAGCAATCGCTCCAGCGAAAAACGGAATGACGGTTGCGACGGATCGGCGAAGTCCGCGTCGTTCGAGAAAATCGACAACCGGTGCAAATAAATAGGCGATAACGAAAGCCAGGACGCACGAAACGAGTAACCCGCGAACGGCCAAGATAATCGCTGTCGTGACCAAGAGAATCGAGAGAAAGCTAATAAGCCGCCACAACCTTTCACGACGAATGATATAGGCCGATCGTGCGTTAATCACGGCGAACCTGGTTGCTGAGCTTCCCGCTCTGGCGGAGTACGAAGATCTTTAAGCACGCGGCGAAGTTCTGAAACCTTGTCTGTCGTTTCTTTGAGGCGACGGCCCAACACTTCGGCGATCCGAAGTGTAATTTTGGTTCCCATAGCTGGGCGACGCGATAAAATCTCCATCAAGTCAGGTTTGAAGAAGCCAATCAGGGTCGTTTCGTCACGAGCGACGGCGGTCGCCGTTCGTCGACCGTTTTCTTCGACAAGTGAAAGTTCTCCGAAGAAAT
>JAYSST010000329.1:0-3729 GCA_043720435.1 Bdellovibrionales bacterium | reverse complement strand
GGTATGATTAAGACAAAAATCGGATCGCTCGACGCCATTGAAATAGATTTTTCCGGAAATGCGGCTCCCGTACGAGGAGCCGTTATTCTTTTCCACGGGTTCGGCGCGGATAACGCGGATCTCGCGTCGCTTTCGGAAGTGGTCGATTCGCCAGACAATATCCGCTGGGTATTTCCGAACGGGCCGCACACGGTTGAGATCGGGCCGCATATGACGGGTCGGGCCTGGTTTCCCCTGAAACTTTCTGATCTCGAGAGAGAGGGTGTCGACTTCACGCAGCTGACTCCAGAGGGAATGGACCCTGCGATCGACAAAGCGCTGAAAGCGGTTGAAGCCTTGCGAGAGAAACACGGACTTCAGTGGAACCAAATTATGCTGGGCGGATTCAGTCAGGGCGCGATGATCGCACTCGATGTCGCGCTCAAAGCACCATCAAGCCCTGCGGGTGTCACACTTTTTTCGAGTTCATTGGTGAACGAGCCGCGGTTGCGCGAGCTCGCCGGAAAACACAAAGGTCTTAAGTTTTTTCAGAGTCACGGGACGATGGATTCCATGCTGCCGTTTGCACTTGCCGAACGGCTCGACGCGATCTTGAACGACTCGGGCCTCGACGGAATGCTTTATTCGTTTCGCGGTGGGCATGAAATCCCACTGCCGGTCCTCCGCGAATGGAGCTCGTGGCTCCGCCAATTGCCTTTCTGGAAATGAAATGTACATTCTTACTTTTGCGCATTTGTTGAGACGAAGAATCAACAAATGCGCAAAAGTAAGAATGTACATCTGGGCTAGGGGCAGAGGTACGCAGTTCCTCTTACGGCGGTGCCGGTTCCGCTGGTTTGTTCCATGCGAACATAGTTTGCGCCTTGGCGAGATGCATCGAGCTTTAGGTCTTCAAGCGCGGTTTCAAAGGTTCCTTTTGCGGATTGATTTCTTCCTTCAACCGAGCCGATTTCGCGGCAGTCTTTGTCGGCTTCGTCTCGCGAAATTTTGACGTTTTCGCCAGCAGGTTTGATCGGATGTGATCCGCAGCCTGACAAAAACGCAGCTGCAAGAACGATTGTAAAAACACAGCCTAATAATACCGAGCGCTGGGCCATGTGGCCTCCTTTGATGGTTCAAAGAATCTTAGAGAAAAGGCGCCCAGTCCACAACGTGCTTTGCGATGCTAAGAGTCGGAATCGGCCATAAGTGTTCCAAAATTATCGCCGCACTGCATGGAATCGCATACGCTAAATCACCAACGTAGAGGTGAGGTCGACTGGCTTGAAATTTATCAAACTCCTCCGCGAGCAATCGAAGTTCGGGTTCAAAACTTTGCTTGTTGCATACAAGCGGGTCGCGGAGGCCGACATTCCGCTGATCGCCGGCAGTCTCTCGTATTCAACCGTGCTGACGCTTGTTCCATTGCTGGCGGTGAGTTTCTCTGTCTTCCACTGGCTTGGTGGTCTCGAAGGTCTGGTGAAACAGCTCGAGCCGTTCATTTTCAAGAATCTTGTCGAAAGTTCGGGTGCCGAATTTAGTCGGTACCTTCTCAGTTCTATAAGACGAATCCACTCTGGGGCGATCGGGATCACCGGTGTCATAGGTCTGTTGTTGTCTTCGACAATGCTTTTTGCCGACATGGAAAAAGCGATCCAACGAGTTTGGTTAGTGAAAAAGAAGCGGGCGCTCTGGAAACGCCTCATTGTTTATTGGGCCGTGATGTTTGTTGGGCCCTTAGTCCTCGCAGCGATGCTTGGAGTGATAGGTTCCAAAGATCTTGGTTTGATCAAAGTTTTTCCCAAAGAATTATTTGCCGCGATTGTTGCCCTCTTTAGTTTGTTCGCGATTTACCGTTGGGTTCCGGCTCGTACCGTCGCGTTTCGCCCCGCTTTTGCATCGGCACTCCTCGCGACCGTCGCCTTAGCGCTTGCACAAGAGTTCTATGCGGGAGCCATGCGCGGGCTATTTCGTTTTTCAAAAGTTTATGGAAGTCTTGCGGGCATCCCACTTTTTTTACTGTGGATTTTTCTTCTATGGTGGATTGTCCTGCTTGGAGCGACGGTCACTGCGATTCTGCAGGAACGGCTTGATCGCGTCGAAGCAAAGCCTAAGGTGTAAGCTTTGACAACACCCGCAAATTCGCTTCAGATGCCGATATGTTTGATCGTCCGTTAAACTCGTACGAACGGCTCTTGCCGGTTTTTTTCATTGCCGTTTTTATCATGCGTCTTGTGCTTGGAGGCATGACAGGTCTCGGCGATGATGAAGCCTACTACTGGGATTGGTCGCGGAACCTTCAGCTTTCTTATTTTGATCACCCGGGAATGATTGCGTGGATGATCAAAGCATCCACATCGCTTTTCGGCGACACTGCTTTCGCTGTCCGGCTTCCAGCGATCATCTGCAATACCGGCGCAACTTTATTTTTGTTTCTGCTCGCCGTTGATATGTTCAATCTGCGCGTCGGACTTTACGCCGCGCTTCTGCACACCGTTGTTCCGATTTTCGCGCTCGGCGGAATGATGGCAGTGCCTGATGCGCCGATGGGACTGTTCTGGGCTTTCATGGCTTGGCTGGGATGGAAGATCGCTTCAAAAGTTGCTGGTGGAACTTTTCTCGGTGCTGAAGATCGCGTTTCAGCTGGGCTTTGGATTTTGATGGGCCTCGCAATCGCGCTCGGCTTCCTGTCGAAATACACGACAGTGCTCGTCGCCGGCTCAATTCTACTTTATTTTTTCTTCGACTCGGGACTTCGTCGGGTTTTGGTCTCGTCCGGTTTTGGAACCGCAATCCTCATCGCGATGGCGGGAACGTTGCCGGTTCTAATCTGGAATGGCCAGCACGAGTGGGGGAGTTTCGCATTCCATCTTCGTGACCGACAAACTGGCGGCGGCGGTGCGGACCTTACGCGGTGGCTGCAATTCTGGGTTTCTCAGGCCGGTTTTTTTACCCCGATTGTTTTACTTTTAAATCTGTTTGCGATGTTCACTTCACTTTTCAGATCGGGAGACGCTCGCTGGCGATACCTTTTCTGGCTGTCCTTCCCGACGTTGCTGTTGTTCACGCTGCAAGCGTTGTTCGCTGAATTCAAACCGCATTGGCCAGCTCCTGCGCACTTTATGCTGTTGATTGCTTCGGCAAAGTTGCTCGAAGAAGGTTTTGGCGGACGAGAGGATTTTCAACGTGCGGCACGACGACGATTTATCGGTTGGTCGATGGGGATCTTTGTTGTCCCGCTGTTTGTGATCATTCACGTTGCGACGCTGTCGCCGATTATCCCGCGCATCGTTCATACCGTTGCTCCAGCGGCGAATTGGGACCCTAAGTTTGATCCGACGAATGATCTCTATGGCTGGGATCTTCTCGCCAAGCATCTCGAGACGATTCGGAACGATCGCGAAGCAAACGGAACAGGACGCCCGTATTTAGCAGCAAGCCGCTATCAATTGGTGTCGCAGTTAGCGTTCGCGACGAAAGAAACGGTTTATCGATTATCTCCGGGGATGGATCACTACACTTATATCCAGACACCGGCGGTTCTTGAAAAACTTCGCGACAAACCGATGCTTTTCATTTCAGACAATCGCTACGAGCGAGACCCACGCGGCGATATTGCCTACTCGGGACTGTTTTCGATGTGTGCCGAGCTCGAGCCGTTCATCGTAAAACGTAACGAAGTTTACGCCCGCACGTTCCGCATCTACGACTGCCGCTGAAGGTACCCGGTTCTTTTTGCAGAAGCGGTGC
>JAYSST010000328.1:0-3730 GCA_043720435.1 Bdellovibrionales bacterium | reverse complement strand
TAAATATTCGGCATCGGCGGGAATCTCGAGATAGTTGATCGCCTTGAACTCGATCTCAGTTCCGGGATGCGCGTGTAGCAAAAGTCGTAAGCGACGCGTGTACGGAGATCTCACCGAGCCAACGAGTTCTGTCTTCGACATCTAAACCTTCCGCGGGGGAGAAAAAGTTTGTGGACGTGCATTCAAATTTTTTCTGGAGACGAAATACGCCGCCAGCGAAGTTTTAACAAGATCGCCCGGAATGAAAGGAATTAAACCTGCCATCAACAAAGCTTCTTTCGGAATGAAAAAAGAAAGAACGATGAGGCCACAAGTGAATGTAATAGCGCTTCCGATAAGTGCGGCCATCCACGCGCGGGAGAATTTCCGCGTCCACCCACGGTCTGCCAGAGTTCCCATAACGAAAGACGCCGCCAACATGCCGATCAAGTAACCGGACGTAGGTCCAAACCCAGCTGCAGTTTTGGTCACCGCAAAAAATGGTGCGCCAGCCGCACCCAAAGCCAAATAAGTTGCCACAATTGCGACCGCACGCATGCGGCCAAATAAAAGTGCGATCAGCGCGACACCAAATGTCTGACCGGTGATTGGGACCGGAGTAAACGATAACGGAATTGATATTTGTGCCAGCAGTGCGAGTGTGACGATGCCACCCACCACAAGAAGTGCGTTATCGCGCACGCGCCCGCCATTTCTCGAGATGAGTCCCGGAATCGCGGCTGAGGAAAAAGCTGAACTCGAGGCGGAAAGATCTAAATTCATGCCGCGTTTTAGCTGTCAAAAGCTTCAGAGGTAAAGCGGAAACTTTAAGATTCGCAAACGAGGCGAATCGCCTTTGCGACTTGTTTCACCACATCGGTTTCTTCGAAAGACTTACGCTTCACGATGAACACGTCGGCTCGGCAAACCCGATTATTGTAGGGGCTTCGCCGGCGTTCAAGCTTAAGGCTCTCGATGACACGCTTGTTGTGCTCGTTAACTATGAAAACGGGAAAATATCCCGCGACGCGGCCTTGGCGACAAAGCTCAAGTGCAGACTCGAGCAGAGTCACTCGGTGCAGGATTTTTCGTGAGTAGGCATCCTCGGGCCAGCCGTCGAGTCCGCGTACCTTCGTCGGAACTCCTTGAATTGGCATCACGGGGATGACGAACGGTAAATCAGGTTGCGCGATTCCTTTGAAAGCACCTTTTTTCGCGAAGACTCCCATTTCGATCGACGCGATTTTTAAAAAGTCGAGTTGAGGATCAGGTACCGGAAGATATGTGATTCCGATATCGAGATCGCCCTGAGCGACATGCTTCTCGACTTCGCCTGGTAATAATTCATGAAGTTCGAGCGAGTGATTGTCCCAACGCAGTCGATCCATAAATGTTAGAAAATATGTCGAAAAAACTTCGAACGTACCGATGCGAACGGGGCGGGGTCCGCTGGTTTCTACGTGAAGGCTTTCTTTCAGCTGCTGCATTTGCTCGATGACTTGGGGCGCCTTACGCAAAAGCGATTTTCCCGAATCTGTTAAAATCATGCGTCGCCCGTCTGCGATCCACAGTCGTGTTTCAACTTCTTCTTCTAGCACCTTCATGGCTTTGGAGAGTGCGGGCGGACTGACGTTTAGCATCTCGCTAGCTTTGCGAAGGCTGCCGGTCTGCGCGAGGGTAACGAAGTATTCGAGGCGTCTCAGGTTCATAAACCTTTAGTTAACATTAGTGCTGAATAATTCAATTTTTTTATTCACCAGCTGTGACTACCTTTGTTTTCAACAACAAGAGGCGGGGAGGCTTCATGAATCTCAAGTTAGGAAAATTAGCATTCGACATTATTGTGGGCGCTGCAGTTGCGGTGGCTGCGTCGACAAGTCAGGCCAAGCTTGAGGTTCACGAATGGGGGACCTTCACGTCGCTCGTTGGATCGAATGGCGTGACGCAAAACGGAATGTACCACGAAGACGAGGAACTGCCGGCGTTCGTTCACGGTTTCGGTGCACTCGGTAACATCGGTTCGCCGACGGCGCCACCGGTGTCGAACCCGACACCGCCAGGACCGCCGCCTCGTCCGCGTTGCGAGAACAAGGCGTGCTTTGGCAGGACGTTTATGCAGCAGAGCGTGATCACGCAAAAAATGGAAACTCCGGTTCTCTATTTTTATTCGGATATCGAGCAGCGCGTTTCGGTCAACGTGAAGTTTCCGCAGGGAATCATCACCGAGACTTTTCCCGCGCCGATCAAAACGTTTCCAATCAAATCTGAAACTCCGGTCATTGCGAACGGAGACACGACGTTTGTCGTCGACGTCTTAAACTCGCAATCTGGCAACCTTCCGGAAGTTGAAGCAGGAAACATTTATGGTCACGCGAGAAACGTCGCGAGCAATGTCGTGCGAACAGGAAGCGAGCTCGAAAAATTCATTTTCTATCGCGGTCTGGGTCGGTTCCAGCCGGGGATGAAAATAACTTCGCAAGGAGGAGAGCTTCGCATCAACTCTGACCAGGCATCGCTTCCACAGGCCGCATTCTTGGTGCACGTCGATCAAAGCGGCCACGGCAACTTGATCGAGCTGCCACCGATGACTGCAGATACGACGACAGTTGTCTCGGCCGAACAAATCGCGAAGCTTCAGAACCACAGCGGTAGTACGCAGACATACGTGCCGATGAAGCGGGAACTTATGAACGCCGGATTGAAACCAGACGAAGCAAAGGCGATGCTCGACACATGGAAACATGGATATCTGCAGGTCCCAGGACTTCGATTGCTCTATGTGCTTTCGAATTCCGAGGTCGAGCAGACATTACCGTTGTCGATCACTCCGCAACCGGATTCCTTGAAACGAGTGTTCGTCGGTCGAATGGAAGTTCTGCTTGATACCGAGGAAGCGCGGATATTGAACGAGATCAAAACTCATCTCATGGGTTTCCGCGTAGCTTCGCTGGGTCGATTCGCAGAACCGATGTTGCGTCGAGTGATGCAGGTTCATTTAGACATCCCGGCGCCGGGAATGCACATGGCTGATCCGAAGATCACGAACATGATCCAGCGGTTTATTCAGCAAGCATCGGGCGCAACAGCCGGTGAGACAGTGATTCAGTAGACGGTGTGCGATTCACGATTCTTAAAAACCGGATCAGCTTTGGTTGGTGTGAGCGGGCTCTCGAAAGGGAGCCCGCTTTTTTTATTAACAGGTACTTTGAACGTGGACCGCTTCCACGTCGATTTCACATGGTGACACCGGCGCCGGTGGCGCAATGTGAAACTGGCGCGGAGTGCAAATCGCACGGTTGTTTGGATTGTAAAAGCGGTGCAGCCTTAGTGCGTTTTTCGCTCCGCAAGCCTGCCGGCTATACAAGCTATCTCTTTTTACGTTTGGCCATATGTTCGAGATACAGCCAAATCTCGGCGATTTCGGTGTCGGGTAAAAGCGCTGGATCTGATTTGCTCATTTGTCCCTTGGGCCAATGGCGCAAACTTTGCGGATTTCGCACGAGCTTTAAAAAATAATCTTGTTTGAAATATTCAGTCGGGCTGTCGGGTAAATTTAAATCGGGTCCGATTTTATCAGCGCCGTCGCCATTCATCGCATGACATGCGAAACAGTTCTTCATGAAAGACGCATAACCTTTGCGAACAGAATCGTCGGCTGACAGTTCCTTCGCAGGTGAGACGTTTGGAAACAGTTCTTCGATGGTCTTGTGACTGACGTCAAAGCCTGCAAGCTGATACGGCCACTCTTCGA
>JAYSST010000327.1:0-1554 GCA_043720435.1 Bdellovibrionales bacterium | reverse complement strand
CCTCTCCGGCTTTTAGCGGGGTGCGGGAACTTTGTAGAAAAATTCGTCAGTGTTTATCGACAGATGGTTCAAGTAGCCGCATCGTTGAAGGATCTTTCGGCAGTACGAAACAGGATTCGCGTAGCCGTAGCCCATTCGTCGCAAAACTTTGATCTTGTTGTTGAGTCCTTCGGCGACCGCGGTCGTTAATCTTGAACCGATGTAGGCTTCGATATTCCGTCGATATTTACGAATGGTTTTAGCGAACTTTAGGAATGGTTCGAGCTTCGATTCGCGAACGACGCGGTACCAGATCGTCAACGTCTCGCGAAATCCTTTGATCGTTTTCTTGTCGAGCGCTTTGTGAAAGTATTCGACGAGTAACATGGCGGTATGAATTGGCTCGTTCACTCGGCGAAGTTTATCGACGAGTTTTTGCTCAGACTTCGAGAGATCCTTTTCCCGCGAAACGAGGATGAATCTTCGATGGGGTTCGAGCATGTCGCGACTGACTTTATCATTTGTTTCTTTCGCTTTTCGAAATTCAAACCGCCGAACTTTATCAAACGTCTCGTTCACTTTTTGCGCGAGATGAAATCGGTCGACGCAAACAAGCGCGTTCGGACATTCAGTTTTGATCGTCGAAATAAATGGCTCGTGCATGTCGACAGCGAAGTGCCCGACTGAATCTTTTTGTTCCTTCGTTAGCACGCTCAGTGCGCCGGCTAGCGCCTTAGAATCCCTCCCCATGGCGTTGAACAAGACTTTACCCGCCTTCGGTGCAACGAGGTTTGTGACGAACTCTGGTCGCCATCTTTTCGCAAAAAGTCCGACGCGATTTTTGACCGCGACGGTTCGAAAGTGAACTTCGTCGGCACACAAGTATGAAACATCGAGATCGTTCGGCAAACGAAGATACTGTAGCATCAATTCCATGCGCCACTGATCGAGTGCCCACATGGTCTTCGAATTTGAATCGAGAATGCGCCCGACGGCTTCACAAGAAATCTCTTCCATCAGTCGACCCGCAACTTCTGCAAAGCCGCACGTCATCGAACTAAATTTTGGATGGACCCAATCCACGTCGGCGATGGCAGTTCGATCGCAATTGTCGCAGTAGCCGCGAAGCTGAATAAATTTAACGGTGACATGTTGAAAAATTCCAAGCGGCGGTGCGCGCAGAATTTTGAGATCCCAGTCCTTAACAATCGCAAATTGCTCGCCGCACAAACGACAAAAGCAGCTCTCTCGATTCTGGCGAACTTTGACTTCGATTTTGCGCTGTTTTTTGAAGACTTTGAGGTCGATGATTTTGACGTCTTGAAGACCTAAAAACGTGATGATAATCTGCCTGAAGTCCATCCTTGGGTGCTCCTGCGTGTTGAATTTGTGTCGTAACAAAACTCAATCACAGGTCCAAGCGATGGACTATTTTCAACTCACTACGTCTTCGACCCCGTTAAAAGCCGGAGAACCGGAGCATTTATGAAGAGTTTGTTTTGCATGTTGTTGCTGATTTCAAATTCTGCATTTGCTGCATCTGGGATTGAAGACTGCGCTGATAAAACAATAAGC
>JAYSST010000326.1:0-3731 GCA_043720435.1 Bdellovibrionales bacterium | reverse complement strand
GTGTTTCGATCGCTTTGATGAAAAACATCATGGGCCTCTTCAAGGGACGCCCGAAGATCGAAAACCTTAAGCCGCTATTTATGCAGCTTGCTAAGGATAAGAGTACGGTCAAGTCGAGTGCCGACCCGTTGGTTCAATACGGAATCGGCCTCTGGGAGAAGGGTGTCGATCAACATACGTTCGTCGCTCTCATTTCTCAATATCGCGACAAACTCGAGCATGAAGACGCTGAGTCGCTGATGGCGCTGCAAGCGCTTGCGAAGTACCCACCAGCCCTCGGAATGTTGGGTACGGTCATGGGTATGATCACACTCTTTGCCAATCTCGGTACGGCTGACAAATCTGCGCTCGGTCCGTCGCTTGCGATTGCAATGACCGCGACATTTTACGGACTCGTTGTGACTCAGGGCTTTTTAAGTCCGCTTGCCGATCGAATCTGCGTCGAAGTCGTCTACAAACGAAAATACTACGGTTACGTCTATGAAATTTTGAATCTGATCAACAATCGTGAACCAATCAATATGATTGAAGAGGAGATTGTTCATCGTGAGGCAGCGTAGAGAGCGAAAGAAAAACGAGATGCACGTCATCCGCAAGCCGGGAGGTCACGCTCCGGGCGGCGCCCATGGCGGCGAAGGAAGTTGGGCCGTATCTTACGCCGATCTTCTGATGGTTTTGCTTTCGTTTTTTATTTTGTTCTTCAATCTTAAAGAACCAAACGACAATCCTGCCGTGCCAGAAGAACTGCGAAGAATGGCCCGCGAGATGAAAGGGTTGCCTTCAGAAGGTGATCTCGAAGATTTGATGGACAAACAAATTGGCATCAATCCGAAAAACGTCGATGCCAAGGGCCGCGTACTCGTGCCAATGCAAGGTTCCAACAAATCCGCTGGTCTGGATCTCGAAGCAAATTTAGAAGACCTGCTCGAAATTAACCTCGCCGAGACCGGGCCGAATGCGAAAACTAAAACTCAAAGTAAAATGAGCGGAATCAATATTCCTGCGCCCGGAACAATGAAGTTGTCGGGTGCGGCCGTTGAAGCGTCGCTTGACGACCTCATGAATGCACAAAAAGGCGAAGATGGTCCAAATCCAAAGTCAAAGTACGAAAGCGACGTCGCCGGTATCGCGATTCCTAGTCCCGGCTCTCGTAAGCCAATGGGGCTTCCAGTTGAAGCTTCAATGGAAGATCTTTTGAATGCTAAAAAAGATATCGAAGCGAAGATCCAAGCTTCCATGGCCGCGATTGAAACGCCGGTCAGCGCCCTGCCGATTACCAATGGCAAGGACCCTCTCATCGCCGAGATGGAAGCGAAACTTGCTTCCATCAGCAAAGCGCTAGACATCAACGGGGTTAAGATAAAAAACGAAAAGTCATACCTCGTTGTCACGATGGAAGATTCGGCGTTTGCTCCAGCAAGTTTTGCTATCACGCCGGCATTAAAAGTTCGTATCAATGACGTGCTTGTGCGACTAGCTCCGCACTACAAAACAATTCAGATGACGGTTGTTGGTCATGCCGACCGGTCTACGCTTCTATCGAAGTCAGCTCTTATGGAAGACAACTTCGATCTATCATCTATTCGCGCTCTTAAAGTCTTAAAATACATAGTCAGTAAAGGATTTCCCGAGAAAAAAGCGTCGGCTCGTGCCTCATCGTTTTTTGACCGGGATGCCAGATCCATCTCAATCGTGATTCAACCAGTTTTATAGGTAAAGAAGGGGGATGACATGAAAAGCCACTTAAAATATTTCGCTTTAGCGATCATCATCTTCATTTCTATCAGTGCAAACGCACAATTAGTAGATTCGCCCGAAATTCAAATCGAGCAGTTAACTCAAGATCGCGTCTTGAAGATCATGGACAAAGTCGATCCATATTCGATCGTACAAACACGAGTCATTCTGAAAAAAGTCGAGACGAATCTTCCTGGAGTTTGGTTTGACGCTAAGGTAACGCCGAAAGGATCTAAGGGCGAAGTCGGCAAAGACGGAATTGCCGAGATTCAAGTTCGAATTATCACACAAGTCACTTTTGTACCTGAATGGGTGAAGAGCGAAGTTCTTGAAGCCCTTAAATTAGGTTCGGCTAAGACGAGCGTAATTTATGAAATCGGCAAAGGCGGGTTAGCGAGAGCTGAAGATCCGCTGCTGAAGCTCCCGCAAATCATGGATAAGTTTTCTCGTGATCTCGCGAATGGAATTTCGACTAACCTATCGACGAATCTGCCTACTGCGATGTCAACTTCGCTTTCGAAATCGCTCTCAACCGAATTCTCAACTTCACTTTCTGATTCTATGACGAAATCGTTGAATGCGACGCTGCCGAACGCGTTCGGAACTGCATTTTCAAAGGGTTTTTCAGACTCCCTAGCGGATTCGTTGACGAAATCTTTGAATGCCACACTTCCCGGTGCAATGTCAGCCGCGATGGCGAAGGTACAGCAGTCTCCCGTCGCTGCCGCCGTCGATCCTCAAGCGAAAACGGGAGGCGCAGAACAATCTGCTAAAGGTCTGGAAAACATCAAGCGGGGTCTTTGGGCCCTTGTTGGTGGCGTATTTATCGCGATCCTGATTTTGTCTTTCGCTGTCTTTTCGATTGGCGGGCGAATTGAAGAAGCGCTGATTCGGGTTGTCGACGGAAAACTAGCACCACTGTTTCAGCAAGCTGGCGGTGGACGTGCGGCAAAAAGTAAAGTCGACATCGGCAAGGCAAGTTTCGAAGGCAAATCTGGTTCGCAGAGTGGAACAGGTGCAATTCCTGTCGCAGCGGCCGGGAGCCGTGAACTCGCGGAACTTTCGCTCGAGGTCATATTAAACTTGTTCGCAGATTGCTATTGGACCGAGCAAGATGGCTACGCGAGCTACCTCTGGAGTCAGATGACCCAGCAGCAGCGAGAAGAGATGTTAAAACTCCCAGAATTCCAACAGGCATTTGGCTCGTATCTTCCGTTCATACGACAGTTTGAAGCAGTTAACCTTGGACACCATTCGGACTCTCGATATCTTGTCGCCGCATCTGAACTTCGAAGTTTAAATCAAACGGACCTGGCTTCGTGGTTACTGGCGAACACCCAATTTCTTTCGCGCCTGACTCCGCTGCGATGGGAAAACCTGCCGATTTCGCTCGCGGATCGCATGAAATTAACGATGATGGCTTCGCGATCGGCCGCCGCTGTCGCGGAAGAAAAGATTCCGGTTACGCAGCGAAGTGCGCCGCGTGATTTGCCGATGCGGCTCGTCGTCAAAAAACTCACGATCGCCGACGAAATCTATGTCATGCACAATGCGCACGACATCCCGGCACATATGCGTTCGGCACTACACACGTTGGCTTGGCTGGCCCTATGTCCAATCGCCTATCGTAAGAAAGCGCTCGATGAGTTTAATGCCCGTGAGCTTGCGGATGCGTGGGTGGGCCCAGATGAAGTTCTTGCAGGTTTGATCGAAGCACTGCCTAATAAAAAAGTGGGAATGCTTAACTCTTACTTGAATGAGTCGCAACCGTCTCGTGATACCGAAATGTTCGACATATTGGTTGCTGCGGGTCTCCGCGGATTTGATGAAATGATGCTTTCGAAAACAAGTTCCGGAAAAGAAGTTAGCCGAGAGGCAGCATAGTGTTGCGGCTTGCAGCACTTCTTATTCTTGCTCTCTCGTTGGCGACTCCATCAACGGGCTTCACTCAATCTGAATTGCGCACAAAACGAGCCGTTAAAAAACGAAGCGTC
>JAYSST010000325.1:0-3732 GCA_043720435.1 Bdellovibrionales bacterium | reverse complement strand
ATCGCGTCCTTGATCGCAGGTGCCATGGTGCTGGGATGAACGACCTTTGCTCCGAAGTACGCGAGCTCTGAAGTTTCTTGATAGGAAAGATCGGGAAGTACGACGGCCTCAGGAACAAGTCGGGGGTCTGCGCTAAGAACGCCGTCTACGTCAGTCCATATCGTAATCGAGTCCGCACTGAGAAGTTTTCCGAAGATGGCTGCCGAGTAGTCGCTGCCGTTGCGTTTTAATGTTGTTGGCACTCCGTCGCGTGTGGATGCGACAAAGCCGGTGATGACTATTTTGTTGTATAAATTCTTTCCGAGCCACGTATCTAGTTTTTTCTGCGACTCGGTCCAATCCACAACGACCGACGTCTCACCTGTGGAAACGACAAGTACTTCGCGCGCATCGAGCCAGGTGGTTTTTTCTCCTTGCGACTGCAGGTAGGCGTTTAGCAGTTGTGCCGACCATACTTCGCCGTGACCTGAAACAAATTCGACGATTTGTTCAGAACAACTCTGAACGTGCCAAATGCTTTTGAGAATCTCGCCAAGACTGTCGACGTCTTTTCTAACCGCTTGTGTCAGATCAGCTCGTTTTTCTTCCGGCAATAGACCATCGATCGCAGCCAGATGTTTCGCTTGCATCGTAATCAGCTTTTTAAAATACGAATCATCGCGCTTGCGAGCGAGTTCGGTCAGTTCAATCAATCCATCGGTGACTTTGGACATTGCCGAAACCACGACGGCCACGCGGTGTTTTTCGTCTTGAATCAAAGTCGCGACGTGTTTGTAGCGATCTGCATCGGCGACGCTGGTGCCGCCGAATTTGTGTGTCACCCAGGACTGCGGTTTCGTGCTCATCGCAAAATGGTAGCGAGGTTCGTTTGCGAGTGGTATCACTCTTTTTCCGATGGGCTTTTTTGATGGGCTTTTTATGAATGGTTATTCACAGCCTGCGGAATATCGATTTTCGCACGATTCTATTGAGCTTGCGCAGCGGGCGGCTCAGTTTTTACGGCTCAAGACCGAAGCAGGACTCAGAGTTCTTGATCTCTGCGCAGGATGTGGCGTTGTTGGGCTTGAACTCGCCAGGATTTTGCGTACTGGCGACAGCGGCTTGTCGTGGCGAAATCTAGAGCTGGAATTCGATTTTCTAGAAGTTCAGGGTGTTTATCGAGAATTTTTCGAAGTGAATCGAAAATCGGCTGTTCCAGAAGCAAAAGTTCGGTGGTTGGAGATGAACTATGCAAATTTGCTTTCTGACCGCCAAAGCGGCGGGGATTTCACCGCAAAATATGATCTCGTTGTTTCAAATCCGCCGTATTTCGATCGCGAGCAGGGTAGTCTTCCGCCGTCAGATTTTAAAGCGCGGTGCCGATTTTTCATCGACTCTGATTTCGAAACGATGTTTGAGGCCATTACGACAGTTTTGAAACCCTGTGGCAGCGCCTTGGTGCTTGTACGTGATCTTCGAGATCACGGTGTCGATCGAGTCGCATCGCTCAATCGGATTTTAAATCCGCTAGGACAATGGTGCGAACTCGAACCCGTTCGCGGCACCGGCTTGATTCACTTTCAAAAAGCGGGTCTGGGAAATCGCTAAGCGCCGCGAGGCGCCAACGAAGTGCATTGCAGTCATTGTTTCGGCCGTGGAAGCATGAAGCGAAGCGATCTGTGTTCCAGACTGTTCAAGGTTTGGAACACAGTGTTCTAAATCTGCGGTCTAGGTGACTCGACCGTTCAGAACACGAGTGACATGCTTGGTTCATCGAAACGATTTCGATCGAACATGATTCACGGAGGATTCATTGACGAACACCCAAGGCCCACACGTCGCGGCGCAAATATTTACTTCTTACTTCACGTTGCTTGCGCGAATTCTCTTCGCGATCTTGCTGATGGCAAGTGTTGCCGATGCCGGGCCAACTCGTGTTGGTAATGGCGACGACGGATCCGATCTCGAGTCGGGTAAAAAAGTTACGTCCGGGATTTTGATCGAAACTCGCGCGGACGCCATTGCTCGAATCGCAAAACTTAACGCGCAAAACGTGCCTGGCCTTGGCCGCCTCTTGGTGGAAATTGAAAAGTCCGAGATATTTTATGTGGCCCACGACGTGAAACCAACGGCCGAGTCGGGAAGCGATGGTATCGAGCGAAATTCGACGGTCGTCTTTGCACGCACGTTCCCCGAACCGGTTGCTCCGACTAGATTTTTTGCCGCCGCTTTAACATTGGAGCGCGAGCAATTGATCGCACTCCACATTCACGAGGCCCTGCACCGAGCACTTCCACCAGACCTTCGCGAAAACGAAACGGCCGTTTCGCAACTGACATTGTCGCTCTCCGCACCAGATTCAACCCACGACCGCGTGCAAGCCACAATGGCCAAAGTTCTGTACGCAAACCGTTTCGAGTCGACGGCAGCGTCTAATACGACGCGAGCACAAAATGGAGCAACCGGGGTTTCGTCTACGGACGGGCTGCCAGTGTCTGCTGCGGCACCCGCGCAAAGCTTTTCCATTCGGGAATATTTGGGTCTCGGTGGATGGAAAGTGAAGTACGCCAAAACTACTATCGATACGCAGATCGCAAATCACGACGATGGCGCCCCGACGTCTCTACAGGTCAAAGCTAGAATCGGATTGGATTCGTTCGGCCCGTTTGGCAAAACGAGTTTTGAACCTTTCATCGCGATGGGAACCTACACAACAGATGTCACGAACGCCCCGGCAGGCGCGAGGCTATCAACGCAGCTTTGGTCCGACGACGTCGGCGAATTCTTAGTTAGCTACCGGTATGTGACTGCGACTCCTGCGAGCGACGACTTCAGAGGATTCGCTTACTCAGGACGAACTATAAAAGAGTACAGTCTTCAATATCAGGAGACGATACCACAGACTGTTCGCTGGAGGTATTCACTCGGCATTATTGAGGGTGGAGCGATCGATCATTCCGCTGAACTGTATTCAAGGTTTTACCCAGGGAAGTTGGTTGCAATCGATTTCGGTTCGATGATCACGGTAAAAGTAAATCCGTCAATTCAGCTGACGGGAGATCTAGCCAGCGGTCGCGGACTCTTTTTATATCCTAGTCTGGAGCTGGTGGAGATCGAACCAATAACGACAACACGGGTCAAATTAGATTGGAACACGAACGTCGGTTTTTGGACCGATATCGATCGCGGAACACAATCCCTGGTGCCAATCGCCGGTCTTGGAATCGGTTGGCAGGGTGAAAAGGCACGGTTTGGTGCTGAATTTAAACATAGCGCCGCAATCTACGGATCTATTCGTCTTTCGCAGACAGGCGATTATTACGAGCACGGTGCCGACACCACGCACGCTTCGCTTAGCTTCGGTTACTCGCTCTAAGACCTCGTGAGCAACCTCGTTCGTTTTTCGCTTGTCGGCGAATAACGAACGAGGCCCCTAAAGCCAGCGAGAGAACCCAGCGGAAATTACCCGGCTTCGCACTCCTGGCAGAAGTCTTATCTACCTTTTGAATCGTTCACTTTTGCAGAGCTGTAGCAATCGAGTTGAATGTAATCGCCGTGATGATCGTCGAAATGAGTCGCGAGAACCGCTGAATGCTTGCGAACTTCGATATCCCACGTCCAAGTTTTATCATGGTCGTTCTGTTGCGGCACAGTTTTCGCCACAGTGTATTCCGGCGCTACGATGAGGTCTGCAGTCTCAGGTTCGAAACTTCCGGCCCATTCCATTTCAGACTTTGCGAGTTCGAACTTCAC
>JAYSST010000324.1:0-3736 GCA_043720435.1 Bdellovibrionales bacterium | reverse complement strand
CGCCAGTATCACCGATGTACATACCCGGGCGCTTCCGAACAGCTTCGAGTCCTTCGAGGACTTGAATCTGTTCGGCACCGTACGCGGTATTCACAGTGTTGTCGGCGGTTGCGCCCAGTGGTTCAGCGGCGTTTACGCTTGGAGACTTTTTCGAGACATTCGGATTAATCACTTCGTCGGCCACATTCACCTCTCGAGCCCTTCGGCCCGCCTGTTTGACTACGGTCTCGGCATCTTCTTGCGGGTCAGCAGGTGAAACTCCCTAGGGAGAAACATCTAAGCCGACAGCTCGGATAGCGCCTTGAGTAGCAACAGTCACATTTCCATCTTCAACCGTGAACACAGCGTTCCGCTCTTGCGAAAACTCTCGGGACCAAATGAGGTCCGTCGCCGTGATCAGTACTTGTGCGGTCGTCTCTTCCAAGTACTCCATCAGTCGTCCGCGTTTCGCTGAATCGAGCTCGGACATGACGTCGTCCAAAAGCAGGATCGGATAGCTTCCGACGGTCGAATGATGGACGCTTATTTGAGCGATTTTAAAGGCGAGAATCAAGGCTCTTTGTTGACCTTGAGAGCAGTAAAATCGCGAGTCATTTTCAGAAAACAAAAACCGCAAATCATGCTTGTGCGGACCGACGAGAGAAGCTCCCAGTTCGAGTTCGCGGCTTCCGAGTTCTTCAAGACGCTTGCTGAATGCGTCAAAAATCTGATCGGGAGTCCACCCCATCGCGTCATTACCGCTGATCTCATAAACGAAACCGACATCAGCAGGTTCAGGAGAGGAGTTTTCAGCACCCGGAGGGATGAATATTTGAGCAACGCTCTTCTTCCACTCTGGCAAAAGCTGCTCGAGTGCCCGCAAACGAGCATCCGTGACCTGTGTCGCGAGCAGTAGAAATACGGTCGTCAGACTTTGCAGCGAGTCGCGCGTCGTCTGGCGGGAGTCTCCGTTCGCAATTTGTCTCAACAAAACGTTTCGAGAGCGCAGAACTTTGGCGAACTCTTTCAAGAGTTTCGAATCGCGCTCTGAACGCGTGGATAAAACGCTGTCGATCAACGCGCGCCGTTCATCGGGCCCTTCTTTGATCGACGCAAGACTCTCGGGACTGAATAAAACCACGGGGACAAGCGCAGATAATGTGGAAAAGCCTGTGCGTTTTCCATCAAAGCTCGCGATCCGTTTTCCATCGATGAAATCGAGAATCACGCCGCTTTTGCCAGACTTCATTTCAGCAAGCGCTGCGATCCGCGCCATGGTCTGGTGATCTTTTAAAAAGTGTTCGAACTGAGCCGACCGAAAACTTTCACCGCGTGACAGCATATAAACGGCTTCGAGCAGATTCGTTTTCCCTTGGCCGTTCGCACCAAGAAAAAAATTAAGCCGCGGACGAAAACTCACCTCTTGCATTGCGAAGTTCCGAAACTGGGACAATCGCAAATGGGTGAGCTTCACGGATTTTTCCTAACTAGATTCGCATCGGCATAACTACGCACGTGTACGACTGGTCGTTACGCGGACGCATCAAGCCTGGCGAAAGTTGGTCGTTTAAATGCAGGTCAACGCCGTCGTCATCGAAGCTGTTCAAAACATCGAGCATGTAACGAGCGTTGAATCCGATTTTGATATCAGTGCCTTTGTATTCAACTTCGATTTCTTCTTTAGCGTCGCCGAGCTCAGGATTGTTCGAAGTGATCTCCATGCGTCCGCCTGTCAGTGCAAGCGTGATACCCTTGTACTTCTGGTTCGACAAAAGCGAAACGCGCTTCAAGCACGAAAGCAAAACATCGCGCGGAACTTGCACACGGTTCGGCACAGACTGTGGAATAAACTGTTGATAAGATGGAAACTTACCTTCGATCAAACGAACCATCAGAACAGTTGAACCGCGACGAACAACAAGTTGCGATCCTTCGACAGCAAGATCGAAATCGCCTTCTACTGTTTCAAGCATCTTGCGAATTTCAAAAAGTCCCTTGCGAGGAATGATCACGCCCGCAGCAGGGAAAGCTGCTTGCTTCTGAGTTTCCGAGAGCTTGATCTCGCGATCCACGACCGACAACCGGAATCCATCCGTTGCGACCATTCGGAAAACTGTTCCGCCAGACGTGTTCTCGGCTTTGCCATCTTTGTTTGCGCTATCGCCGTTGATACGTTCGAAGAAGACGCCATTCAGGTAGTAACGAGTTTCATCGTTCGATACAGAATAAATAGTTTTCTCGATCATGTCGGCAAACATCGAAGCGCCGATCGTCATGAAATCTTTTGTCGCGTACGACGGGAAGACTGGGTATTCCTCGGCCGCGATTCCGACGATATTGAAAACCGACTTGCGTTGTTTAATTTCAAGCCAGTTGTTGTCTTTTTTCGTGAGCGTGACCGGTCCGTCATCGAGTTCCTTCACGATTTCAAAAAGACTCTTCGCCGATACCGCTACCTTCCCCGCTTTTTCTTTCAGCGTGGGAACTTGATCGGTGAGGCTAACCTCAAGATCGGTTGCGAATACTTTCAGCACACCGTCTTTTGCTTCAAGCAAAACGTTTATCAAGACCGGCATCGTGTTTCGCTTCTCAACGATGTTCTGAGTTTTACCAAGAAGGTTTAAGAGATCCTTCTTTTCCAGTTCAATCATCATAACTGTGAGCCTTACGTTTCTGGTTGAGTTTCCTAATCGTATTCTTTGTCGTTTTCCCGTGTCCCGCTCTCTTCTTCTTTTTATATAAATATATAAGAAGTAGTAGTAGGGCCTGTGTTTAACGTCTTTTTCTACCTAAAGCCTTGAAATCACTATCTAACTGCTGTGGATGTCGATGGGTCCTCTAGGCCGGTTACTGAGTCATAAAGTGGAGAGTTTCAGTCTCCACATCCTTGTTCATCCATGACTCCACATGGTTTGGCTTCGTCCACATTCACACCCCTGTAATATTGTGGATCCTCACCTGTAACTCATCGCAATCTCTCTTCATATCGAGATTTGTGATCAGTTGATCATCAATTCGGTGCAAAGCATTCATCACGGTGGTGTGATCTCTTCCACCGAAGTGCCGCCCGATCTCAACCAACGATTTATTTGGCAGATTTCGTTTGATCAACCACATCGCAATTTGTCGAGCTGTTACGATCGGCTTCGGCCGAGCTTGGCCGCGCAGATCGGTGGCTCGCAACTTATAGTGAGTCGCGACGAGGCTCTCGATGTCTTCCATGGTGATCTGGTTTCCTTCGGAATCCAGCGCTAAAATCTGCTTCGCACTTTCAAGCGTGATCGGAGAATTCGAGAAGCTGAAATAAACCTCGATCTTATTGAGGTTACCCTCAAGTTCTCGGACCGAACGCTTCGAAACCTTCGCAACATATTGAAGAACCGTGTCGTCGATACGCATGCGACGCTGTTCAGTTTTCGAGCGAAGGATCGCCAGACGTGTTTCAAAGTCCGGCATCTTGATGTCGGCCACGAGTCCGCCCTCGAGGCGGGTGCGGATGCGATCTTCAAGGCCGGGGATATCTCTGGGTAGTCGATCGGAAGTCACGACCACTTGCTTACGCATTAAGTAGAAGTGGTTGAACGTTTGAAAGAACTCTTCTTGAATTTGTTCACCACGACCCAACACGTGAATATCATCCATCAACAGTACGTCGCATTTTTCGCGATACTTTGTATGAAATTTGTCCATCGTGCGGTGACGAAGACTACTCATGAATTCACTGAGGAATCTTGAAGTATCCACATAAGTTACTCGC
>JAYSST010000323.1:0-9818 GCA_043720435.1 Bdellovibrionales bacterium | reverse complement strand
TCGTCCTTCGCGCGAACACTCTGAAATGCACGCGCGAACAATTGATTCATCGATTGAAAGACGAAAACGGAATTAATTCGCAAGCAGCTTTCAAAACGGATCACGGTATCGTGCTCGCCGAACGAAAAAATGTTTTCACAACAGATGCTTTCAAAGATGGCTGGTTCGAAGTGCAAGATGGAGCTAGCCAGCAGATCGCGAAAATCTTAGATGCGAAACCTGGTGAACGAGTCATCGACGCGTGTGCGGGCGCCGGAGGCAAAACTTTGGCGATTGGCGCCATGATGAAAAACAAAGGTCGCCTGCTCTCGCTCGATATTGAAGAAAAGAAATTGCAGGAGCTTCGTCGCCGCGTAGCGCGTGCTGGCGTCGATACCAGCGAAGCCAAAATCATTGACTCGGCGAAAGTCATCAAACGACTCGAAGGTACCGCTGATAAAGTGTTGCTCGATGTACCGTGCACGGGTCTCGGTGTTGTTCGCCGAAATCCAGATAAAAAGTGGAAACTAAAGCCCGACGACCTCGAACGTCTCATCGTCATTCAAGCGCAGATATTAGATGAGTACTCACTCATGGCGAAGGTCGGCGGTACTGTCGTGTATGCAACATGTTCTTGTTTACCGAGCGAAAATCGCGGGCAAATTGACGCATTTTTCGATCGACTAAAATCGAGGCCAGACGCGACTAAGTTCGAACTCGTTTCGGATCGTAACTTTGCGCCCGGCGAAGACAACTATGACGGCTTTTACGCTGCAGTTTTGAAACGCCTCAGTTAACATCCTGGACTGGCTTCCAGGGGTTTTGCCAGAGATGATAAAGTCTCATGAAGGCGACGCCCCGGTTCTTTTCGAAACTTCTCCCAGCCGTTTTTTTGTTCGCAAGCACGAGCGCAAGCGCCCCAGTTAAATTCGAAACACCGTGCCCCGTCAGTTACGATGCGATTGGCTTAGCACAAACAGATGCGAACCTGCCTGCGATCGATCGACTCGTCAGCCTTGAGACACAACTCGAAGGCGTCGAAAAATCTCGATTTGCGAGCGAAAGAAAAATCGAGATCGCAGCCATTCGTTCGGAATATGAACGGTTGGCCGATGCCGTCTTGTCAGAAAAGCCAGAAGCGTTGATCGGATTCGATGAGGCCTACGGCTCATTACGAAATCGTCTCAGCGAAGTATCCAACCCGACGTCACGAGGTACTGCCGCTGCGACATCTTCACTTTCGTATGCACAGCTCATTGAACAACCCGAATTGCTGAAAACCGGTGCCGTGTATGAAGTGCCGCAAGCCTCCGGGCAAGGTGGGCAAGCGAGCCTACACAAAGTGTCGGTAAAGTTTAGTCAGGACGTACTCGATTATTTTCGCGACGACGTTCAACGCGGCCACCGTTTCTTGCGGGCAATTCAGAAGGGCTATGTTCCCGGAAAATCTGGTTCGGGAATCGTGCGCATAACGGATCAGCACGAAAACCTCGTCGAGGTCAAAGTTATCGGCGGCAACGAAGGTCACCAGCGACTCATCGGTTGCAGACAAGCGGACGGAATGATCTCGATTCTCAAAGTGTACGAAAAGCACAACGAAGGCGGCGGTGGCGCGCTGAAGAAATTCGCATCGCTCTGCGATTGAAAACGACTAGCGAGTCACAGATGAAAGATCTATAGCCGAGGCGACCGCTCTTTCGATATATTCTTTGAATGTCGAACAAAATCCACATAGCGGCGCCACTTTCTAAGAACATGGTTCTGCTTTTGGGTGCTGCCGTCGGCATCATCGCCGCGAATCTCTATTATGCGCAGCCCTTGATTGCCCCGATCAGTCGGTCGCTGGGTATCGATGCGGCGGCCGCAGGTTTGACTATCATGCTTACGCAAGCGGGTTACGGCCTTGGCGTCCTCTTTTTGGTTCCGCTCGCTGACCTCGTCGAAAATCGAAAATTGATTTTAGTGCTGCTCTCGCTCGCGATCCTTGCACTGCTTGGCGCTGCGTTCTCGACCGCAATCGTGCCGTATCTCATTTCAGCTTTTGCTCTGGGTCTCGGCTGCTCGGCCGTGCAAGTGATTGTACCTTTCACGGCGCATTTTACTCCAAAAGAGTCGCGTGGACGTGTCGTCGGAAGTCTGATGAGCGGGTTGATGCTCGGGATAATGCTGTCGCGACCGCTGGCAAGTTTGCTTACAGATTTGTCTTCGTGGCACGCCATATTCTATTTATCTGCGGGTCTTTGCTCGGCACTCGCCGTGTTACTTTATCGCGCGATGCCGACTCGAGTTCCTGCATTGGAAGGCTTACGTTACACTTCGCTTTTACTTTCGATGATTCCGCTGATCGTTCGCATGCCGGTGCTTCGCCGCCGTGGAATTTACCAGCTGTTTCTTTTCGGCGCCTTTTGTCTTTTTTGGACAGCGTCGCCGCTGTTGCTGGCGGGGCCTCAGTTTCAGATGTCGCAGTCCGAGATCGCGTTCTTCGCACTGGCCGGAGTCGCCGGCACCGTCGCTGCTCCATTCGCCGGACGAGTTGCCGATCGCGGTTATTCGCGAATCGCAACAGCAGTCGCGATGATTGCGTCAGCGATATCCTTCCTTCTCGCGCATTTCTTCGAACTCGGATCCACGGCTTCACTGGGCGCACTCGTCGTCGGTGCGATTTTGCTCGACGCCGGCATAACTGCGAATTTGGTACTCGGCCAACGTGCGATCTTCCGTCTTCCCGCAAAGTATCGAAGCCGTCTGAATGGCCTGTATCTAGCGATCATTTTTATCGGTGGTGGAATCGGATCTTTCGCCGGTGCTTGGGCCATGACGAGAGGCGGCTGGAGTCTCACATCTTGGATCGGCTTTGCGATGCCGATGCTCGCACTCGCCTACTTCGGAACAGAATGGCTCACGGGCTTTCAAAAACTGCGGCGCAACCGTTAGTCGCACCGCTCTCGAAAGAACAGAAAACTACATCGATACGACTGGTTTAAATCCACCGTAGATCATGCGCTTGCCGTCGAATGGCATCATCTCTGGTCCAAAACCCTTCAAGCGAGGATCGTTCATGACTTTTTTCATGATGCGGTTGCGGTCGCCGCGCGATTTGTAAACGATGTAAGAAAAGAAAACGACTTCGTTCTTTTTCAGCTTCACGCTCTGCGGAAACGACGTCCATTTTCCAGGCTTCACGTCATCTGCGATGCACTCGATGTATTCAAGCGCGCCATATTCTTTCCATACTTTGCCGGCGATCTTTGCGACCTTCTTATAAGCTTTGATATTTTTCTTCGGAATCGGAAGAACAAATCCATCTACATACTTCGCCATCTAAATCCTCCTGTTGTGAATCGATGGCTATCAAACCCCCGTCTTTAGATAGAGGCAAGTCAGAGATTATACTTCGCCGCCAGACCCCCTTGCTGCGCCAGGTCTCGACCAACTAAAGAATTAGTTGTAATGAACTAAGATCTTAGTTACAAAGGTTCTACGAGATGAGGCCCGAGATGTCCAAAGCACCGAAAGAATCTGCGGAAAAGTTGCTGACCGAAGTTGAATTAGAACTCATGAGTATCCTTTGGAAACTCGAAGAAGGTTCGGTCAATGACGTTATGGATGCGTTACATGAAGAGCGCGACCTGGCCTACACCTCGATCTCAACTATATTGCGAATTCTCGAGCAGAAAAAAATCTTGAAGACTCGGAAAGAAGGACGCGGACACGTCTATATCCCCTTACTCAAGAGGCCCGAATACGAAGCCAAAAGTGTCAAACACATGGTTGATAAGGTTTTTGATGGAGCACCGGTCGCGATGGTCAGCGCCCTAATTAAACAATTGCTCGATACGAAAAATCTCGACCAAGCCGAGTTAACCGAGATTCAAGCATTGCTCGCAAAAGCTTCGCGGAAATCGACATGAGTCTCGCCAGCGCCCTTTCATTCTATGTCGCAACGAACCTGCTGATCGCAGTTTCATATCCGGTTTTGCGCTTGATCGGCATGTTCAATAGTCGCTCGGGCCGCCCGTTCAGTTCGCGAACCATGCTACAGCTGCACACGATTGCGATCGTTTTGGTTTTCACAGCACCGCTGGCAATGTCGCTCGTCCCTCGCCAACCTTTCTTTCAGCCGCCCGCGAAAATTTGGTCGGCACCGTCGATGAAACAATTCGCGAGCGAGCTGACCATCAATGGAGGTATCGCCGAACAATCGGGTTTTCTGTTGATGTCAGAAGGCCGCCGTTCGACTGCGCTCTCGGCGTCAAATATTTCCCGTGTCGGAGTCGGTGTTATCATTTCCATTCTCATCGCAGGACTCTGGCTGTTTCTTCGCGATTTGAGTAGACTCGCGAAAATTCGCAACTCGTCACATCTCGTGCGAAAAATTCGACGGGTGGCAATATCCGTCAGTGAAAATATCTCGGTACCGTTTTCCTATCGCACGCCGCGATTTGCGAACGTCATCGTCCCGGCAACGCTCATCGCAAAACCTGATCAGTATCGAATGGCGATCCAACACGAACTGCAACACCACCGGCAAGGCGACACGATAATCGTCTATGCGGTTTGGTTTCTGCGTCTTGCTTGCGTAGCTAATCCACTCATACATGCGTGGATTCGCGAGCTTTCTGAAATTCAAGAATTTGCGTGTGACGAGACTCTGGTCGACCTGGAAAAAGTCGATTCGCACGCTTATGCCCGCTGCCTCTTCGAGGTGGCGCAAACCGCCCGAGGTTTAGATCGTGTCCCCGTCTGCGCAACGGGGCTCACGTTCAAAACCGACGGCCCACTTTTAAAACGGAGAATCAACACGATGTTGTTTCAGAAAAAAACCAGACAGAATCAGTTTGTAACATGGACCGCGGCTCTCGGACTTTCCGCTATCATGACTTTGGGCGCTTACGCATCGACGGGTCTCGTTCAAGATCGTCGCATCTCGCTCGATCAAGCACAGAAGATGGTTGCTGAACTTTCGACTCGGTCCGGATCGAAAGTTCCTAGCTTTCCGATTGTGATCAACGACCGCGTCCTCCGCCAGCTCAATCGTTACATCGGAACACCTGAAGGCCGAGACTTCATGCGCGCAGCCCTCGCTCGTATGGAAAACGAGCGCGGACCCATTGAAAAGGCGATGAAGAAGTACGGAGTTCCTCTCGAACTTCTAGCGATACCGATTATCGAAAGCGGGTATCAGAACCTGCCGCAGAATCCGGGTTCGCGGGTGAAGGCAGCAGGCCTGTGGCAATTCATTCCACGGACCGCGGAAGTCTACGGACTACGGGTCGATTCAACAATCGACGAACGCTTGAATATTCCGCTCGAGACCGATGCGGCGATGCGACTGCTTGTCGCAAACAAAATGCGATTCAAAGATTGGATGCTTTCTGTTTCGGCCTACAATGCCGGCGAAAATAGAGTCCAAGAGGGAATCGATAAAACGGGTTCACGTGACGCCTGGGTCTTAATCGGCAAAGGTTTCGAAGGTGACCACGACTACCTAGCGAAACTCCACGCTGCGATCCTGATCATGAACAACCCAGATTCGGTACTGTAACGACGAAACGCCCTTCAAAACATTTTTTGAAGGGCATTCGCCTTGTGTAAGAAATTTATTTTCTTCGACCAAATCAAATCGATCTAAAAAATTCTGCACATCTGTGATTAATCCTTGGCCAGGGGGATTTTAATGAAAACGTTTGTTATGATCGCAATTTGCACCATCGCTTCCATAAGCCTCGCGGGCGACCGACCTTTCGCAGATTTCAAGCATGTTATCGGCGACGAGTCGATAACGGGGACCGAGTCGAAAGACACGGCTTGCCAGATCGAAACTAAGTGGCTTACGAGCGGCGATCTGGAAGTCACTGCAACCTCTCGGTACAAGCGGTCGAAGCCGAGAACCCATGCGGTCGTGTTCTCGAGTTCGAAGGGAGCTGAATACACAATCAATCACGGAGCCAACGATCAATCTGAATATTCAGTGAGTCAGTCAAAGTCACTCGTTGCTTCGAATGAAGAAAATGTCGATCTCTACGAGTCGTTTACCATCAATCAAGATGCCTCGGGCACGACCCATGTGCACTTGTCAGTTATGGAAGTGAACGACCACAGCGATCCTAGCGAAGTGTTCACACTCTATTGCCGTCCAAAGTAATTCGCCGCTTTTTTACGTGCCTATTCCCTGTTTCAAGACTCTAAAAAACACGTCGATGAGTTGCGCCGCTTGCGAAGCATCCCGCGAATAAAAGACGACGTTCGTTGTATGTTTCAGATCACTCACTTGAATTTGTGCGAGGCGACCCATGCGAACCTGTTTGCGAATCGCGTGTGCTGGCAGGTATCCCCAACCGAGTCCGCTTTCGATCACACGTTTCAGAGTACCGACGTTGTTTGATTCGAAAACGACGTTCAAGTTCACGCCCGATTTTACATGGGCCGCTTTGAAACCTTGCTCGAAACCTTCGTAACGTTCATTCAGCCGAATGTACGGTCGTTGATCCAATTGATCGAAGCGAATTTCTTCAGGCAAAGATGGATCTTTCCCCGAAGCCACGAGCCACATCTCGTCTTTGTGCAGAGGTCGACCATGAAGTCCCAAGGTCTGCATTTGTGTCGACGTGATCTCTGGCAGAATAGCGACATCAAAACGCTCGGCCGCGATTCCCTTTAGAATTTCTTCGACGTCTTCGTAAATCAACTCAATCGAAACTTTGTTGTGATGCTTAAGCAATGTGGCAACGCTCGGAGCAACCAACTGCAAACCTAACGAGTTCAGTGTCCCGATTCGCAAATGCCCTTGAACACCTTCGGCCATCGTCTGAATCGCGGCCTGAGCCTGTTGAGTGAGTTGAATAATTCGGCGAGCGTAATCATAAAGAAGTTGTCCTTGCACCGTCGGACGCGCGTGCCGAGCTCCGCGATCGAGAAGTCCAACGCCGAGCTCTTCCTCGAGATTTCGGATCTGTTGCGAAACTGCAGGTTGAGTCAGAAAAAGCTTTTCGGCCGCCGCCGTCATGCTGCCTTCTGATACGACTGTCGAGAATGTAATCAGCTGCTGTAAGTTCATGGATCTATTCTTGTCCTTTTTCCACTAGGAAATCACTGGATTCCTGTATGATTTCGAGCGCAAAGGCATGACCCGACCAAGGTCTGAACAGTGCGGTGGCTTGCGACTACTTCTTCTCTTCTTGGCCTACAAAATGCCACCCTACATGTGTATGAATACATCGCGACGCCTTGTCTCCGTTTTGACGACCGTGCTTACGATCGCGGCTCTTCTGCCAGAAGCGGCTTTTGCTAAAACCTTTCGAAACGCATATGTCAGTTTCGATCTGCTCGAGCGTTTGGACTGCGCACTCGAACAAACTGAGTGGGTCTGCCGAACAGGTGCCGGCTCGGGCGATAACCGCGAAGCGATTATTATTCTCACCGCGAAAGAAGTGGGACCGTCGGACTCGCTTCAGGCATACGAGCAGCATCTTAAAACAGCACGCTCGATTTTTTCTCGCACCGGGCAGCCCATTCAGTCACAAATTTTGAAAGTCGAGCAGCGTAATATCAATCAACACCCATGGGTCGATGGCATGCACCTCGCCAGCGAAATTCCGAATTACTACTCTCGGTATCTTGCGACGACGAAAGACAAGATCGCGGTCTTGGTCACGTTCAGTGCTCACAAAACGCATTACTCAAAATATTCGACGGACTTTTATAAGGCGATCGAAAGTCTTCGAGTCATTGCCACAAAAAGTTTAATGGGCCAAGGCGGCGCAGGTGGCGGCGTTGGAATTCCTGGTTCAGACATGCTCGGAAGCGGTAACAATGGTGGGGCGGGCGGCGGTTTCGACGGAGAACTTCCCGAAGAAGGCTCCGGCGGCGGGAGCGGAAACGACACGGCCAAGATGATTATGGGCCTCGCGGCCCTGCTATTAATCGGCGGGGTTTACATGCTTCTCCGCAAAAAGAAGAAAAAGTCGGCAAAAAAGAAATAGGTATGAATAAAGTTCCGACGCTCTAGCGTAGGACTTTCGCAAAGAGCCGGAACTTTTGGCAATCGGTTCTGCATCGACCTCGAACCTGCCGCACCGAGGCATCCGCGGGTATTCTCAAAGCATGTCATTGCAGAATGTTTCGCAGTCCGCATCGTTATCCGAGCGTTTGTTCAACGCCATTTCGTCGTTCCCCGAATGGCTCGAATCATTCGATGCCCTGCAAATCCCCGCTTGGGCGGTATTGCTTTCGGTCGCAATCGGCATCGCCGGCTTTATCTTTGCGATCCGTGAATTTCTGTCGTGGTTTCTAAAAACAAGTTCGATTGTCGACGAGGTTATTCGGCTTGAAACGCTCGTTCGCGATCTACAGGGCGACCTCGCGGCTCTAGAAACGACTGTCGCCCGTCTTCAATCAACCGCGTCAGCAGCGTCCGAAGACGTGGCAGCACCGCCGCGTTTCAATGAAGTAGCTGCGGTCGCAACCGCAACTCAAACCAGACAATTCCGTCTCGACAATTAGACTACGGAAGCGCCGTGACGGAGAGGACTTCGTATTGAGGCCCGAGGGATTTTAAGCCTTCGGCACTTTCTTTCGGCGCGTGGACCACGATCGCGAGATCGCTCGGTTTCATATGACGCCGAATGGCTGCGTTCACGTCACCAACCGACAACGCATCAAGATTATATAGGTAATGAGTCAGGTACCGATCTGGAATGCCGTACAGCCGCAGCAAGACGAGATTAAATCCAAGCTTGTCGCTGGTCTCGATGGCCTGCGGAAAAATCCCTTTCAAGTAACCGCGGGCGCGCGCCAACTCTTCGCTCGTAATACCATCGGCTACAAACTTTTGATAAAGCTTGAGAGTTTCCCCGACGACCTTGTCGATGGATTCAACTTTTGTAAACGTGCTGATTTCAAACGGTCCGCGTTCGATTCGAGAATCGAAACTTGAACTAATCGAATACGTGAGTCCTAGCTCTTTACGAATTTTGTCATTCAAGCGACTGGCAAAAGCGCCGCCCAAAACCGTGTTCGCCAAACGAAGCGCCATGAAGTCTTGGTCCTGTCGCTTGATGCCGATACCGGCGATTCGAATTTGTGCTTGAGTGAGTCCGGCCTTTTCGACGACACGAACTTGAATGCCTGGGTTCGCCTTCGGAGACTCGAGCGCAAGCTTTGGAAGATCTCTCTTCCCCCACGCTCCGAAAGTAGTTTCAACATTCTTTTCGAAAGGAGTTCCGAACTTGCCGATGACGACGAGGATCGAATTATTCGGACGGTAATACTTTAAGTAGTGTTGGATGACGTGCTTCTTCGAAATACTTGAGAGCTGTGACCGTATGCCGACGACCGGTCGGCCATACGGATGTTTTCCAAAGAGCGCGCCCAACATTCCAAGATCGGCAACCGTACGCGGATTGTCGAGGCTGCGTTGCAGGCTCGCAATCGTTTGCTCACGGACACGTTTGATTTCTGCGTCCGGAAAGGCCGGTTGCATCGCAAATTCTGCAAAGTTCGATAACAGATTGTTCGATGAAACCGACAAACCAGAAATAGCTAAATAAGTGTAGTCGTAATCAACGGAAGTTCGAAACGATGCGCCGACCAAACCAAGATCATCGGCAATCTGGGTAGCATTCCGGCGGGTGGTTCCTTGATCGAGAAGATCCGAGACAAAGCTGCTGAGGCCCGCAAGCCCTTCGGGGTCCGTTGTTCCTCCGGACTTCACCAACATTCCCATCGACAGCGCCGGGAGACTTTGATCGGGTAAGAACAAAATTTTTAAACCGTTCGGTAAAGTCGTTTCTCGATAACTTCGAAGTGTCGTCACACTGTTACCCGAGGACCGACTCGAA
>JAYSST010000322.1:0-9827 GCA_043720435.1 Bdellovibrionales bacterium | reverse complement strand
GCCAGCTTTCTTTATGCTCGGATGCATGTTAAGCGCTGAACTTGTTGAGATTCGGCTGAGGCGTCTCAAGCGACCGAAATACTTTTTAACTTTTGGTGTCGTTTTCTTTCTTAGCTTCACTTGTGGAGTGCAGAATGGAACAATCACGACAGTGTCTAGGTCGGTTATTCGAACCACTCATCTCACCGGCGTCACGACGGATCTCGGCATCGGCATCGTACGCTATCTTCATCGTAAAAGTTTGAATATTGAAATTCAAAACGAAGTTCGAGCAAACCTAATGCGTCTGGGTATCATTCTGTTTTTTGGGCTTGGTTCCGTTGTTGGCGGCTTTGTTTTCACCAAGTTCGGTTACGCGGCGTTCGCGATTCCTGTGATCACGTCAGGCGTGTTGTTCGTTTTAATGCTTTACTTTCAAGTCCTAAAATATCGAGAGACATAGCGATGGGTGTTAATACCCGACAAGCTCAGCTGAACGGGTCATATAGTCGTTTTACGGAGATTATTCTTGTGTACACCGTTTTCCGCGGTCGTGGAGTTCACTGTGTTTTTGCACCGATAAGATTTAGGAAGGGAGGCAATGTGAGAAGTTCGAGTGACGCTTTCAAATGTGCGTTGAACGACGATGACTTGCGTTCTGCTTGGCCTTGGTTTTTAGGTCTGGGTCTACTACTCACTGGTCTCGGCTTGCTAGCGTTTACAAATCTTGTCGATCCGGAATCGGTTTCGATCTTTCGTGTCGGAGTTATGATGATTATCGCTGCGGCTTTTCACTCGATTCAAACTTTTCGTGTGAGGCGTTGGGTCGGTTTCCCGTGGCGTCCAAGGAATAACGAACGCCGCCATGGGACAAATTCTCAAATCCGAACTGATTCAGCCGATTGATCATATGCGTGTGGTTGTATCGGAACCCCGGAGCAAATAATTACCGATGCCGGAATTAATTGAAATTTACCCCTTCGCTGTTTCCCTACTCATCGGGCTGATCGTCGGGATCGAGCGCGAGCGGAGTCACACGCCAGATACCCAATCTGCTGGTGTACGAACGTTTGTATTGATCGGTCTGCTCGGAGCCTTGGCCGTAAAACTTGGCGACCCGCTAATTGCCGTGGTGTTTGGTCTGTTCACAGCGTCGATCATTGTTGCGGGCTACATAGGGACGGCGAAATCAGATCCTGCATCAGATCTTGGAATTACGACCGAGATCTCTGCGATGTGCACTTATGGCCTCGGAATGTTGTCAGGAAAGAGTCCCGGTCTGGCTCTTCTTCTTGGTGGCGTTCTATTCGCCGTTCTTTATTCACGAACGTGGCTGCACCGATTTTCCCGCGAAATTCTTCAGCCAGGAGAAATTCGAGCAGTCTTAATCCTGGCGTTGATATTGGTCGGGATCATACCGCTGCTCCCGGTTGAAGCCGTTGATCCGTGGGGGATCATCCGACTGCGGAGTCTCGGAAAAGTAATTGCCGCACTTCTCGTCATACAATTTGCTAGTCACATCGCAATACGGGCCTTCGGCGATAAAATCGGAATTTTGCTTACAAGTTTTCTAGGTGGTTTCGTCTCTAGCACGAGTGTGTTTCTAACTCTTCCTGGGAAACTCAAAAAGGATCCCTCACTTTTTAGGCTGCTATGCGCGGCGGCTCTACTTGCGACGATTGCGACATTGATTGAAGTTTTGATCATCCTGTTTATGATTGATCCAAGTCTCCTCTCCCACTTCGCGATTCCAGTGATTGTGATGATTATGACCGCCGGAGTTTTCGTCATAGGTTTTAGCCGGCGCCAGGACAAAGTCTCTTATCCTGACTCGAGTACGAATTCCTCACGGGCACTTCTCAAACAGAATTCAAGTCCGATCGAGCTTGCATCTGTGCTTAAGTTGTCGGCCGTAATCTCGTTGATGTTAGTAGCGGTTTCGATTTCGACCAAGTGGCTTGGACCCACGGCCGCGACCGCGACCGCATTTTTCGGTGCGCTCTTCGAGCTTCACGGCGTTACCTACAGCACCGCTGAACTTTTACATCACGGTACAATTGCGCGCGAAGCGGCCATCGTTAACATCGCGGTGGCGATTGTGGCTGCGTTTATTTCTAAACTTCTGATTCTTATATTTTTGAATCGCGGTCGATTTGCTTTCGTGGTCTCGAGTATCTTGTTACTGATGGTCGCAGTCGGCACCGGAGCACTGATATTAAACCTTAGTTTGTAAAAGTAGACGCTAAAAAAGGACGTAAAAATGATAAGTCGACGGACGGAGAAATAAAAAACTTCGCTCACGACTATTTCAAGAAAGAAGGTTTGTTCGAATCGCTGGCTGGTTCATGAAGATACTTATAATCAACGGTCACCCTTCCGAGTCGAGTTTCACAGCCTCTTGGCAACACTTCGGTACGAATTCCGCGATCAGCTTCATGGCGGAGTCGGTTTTCGTCAAAAAATTCTCGGCACTCTCGATGACGTGGTAGTTTCCATGCCCCGCCCACGCATGTGCGATCTTCTCGTCGATTTCGCCAGCTTGAACAGCGGTTTCCACCCGCAACGGGTTTACATGATTATAGCCGAATAAATCGTTAGGGGACCGAAGGTGAATAACGGCAAAATACTTGCGGTACTCGTCCATCGCCTCGGTTTTGCTCATTTTCCAAAATGTATCTTCACCGCTTGGCCAGTACGCTAAACCGTCAAGCGTGCCTCGATCGCAAAGACCGACCGCCCATTTTTGTTCGCCGATGACGAGTTTTTCCATAGCGGCCTGAACGTGGAAAATCGCACTCTGCGCCGACCGCTTCGCGGATGCGCTTTGCATGCGCCAGAATCCGCCGCCGAAGACAATCGACGCCGCTTCCGGAAGTATCACTACATTGTCACAGAGGACTTTTTTCGCCATTTCTAGCAGGGCCGTTTTGCCTGCGCCGGGACCGCCGGTGATAACGATCAGTCGTGTTTTTTTAAAGACGTTAGTGCCTTCACAGTGTCTTTCGCAGACTGTCGGGGAATTTGCCATTTCTACACCAACGTAAATTCTTGGTCTTGCTTTGGAACTTCGCAATGCCAGTGGAAACGATCAGTGATGTGTTCTTTCATCCGAAGTGCAGCGTCGGGTTCTCCGTGAGTCACAAATACTTTTTTCGGACTGATATTCGATTCGCTAATCCAATCAAGAATTTCAACGTAGTCGGCATGCGCAGAACTATTTTTTAACATTCGAATCGATGCCCGAACGGGGATGAGTTCGCGATGAATCTTGATCTCTTTCGCTCCTTCTTGAAGCGCTCGTCCTCGAGTCCCAGCGGCTTGAAATCCAGCGAGTACAACCGTTGTGGATGGATTCGCGACGAATGCTTTCAAGTGATGAACGATTCGCCCACCGGTTGCCATGCCGCTAGCCGAGATGATGATCATCGGCCCTTTTTTCTCGTTTAGCGCTTTCGAATCCTCGACAGTTTTTACATATTGAACGGCTTCAAACATTTCCTTGCACTCGAGATCTGAAAGTTTGTGCAGCGATTTGAATTCGTAAAAGAGTTCTGTGGCATTGGTGGCCATTGGGCTATTCAGATACATCGGGACATTGGGAATTCGACCTGATTTTTTTAGCACCGATAGGTAATACATCAATGACTGGGCCCGCCCAACTGCGAACGACGGAATGAGGACCACACCTTTTTTTTGTAACGCTTCGTTTATGACGGCTCCCAAGTCCAACACTGGATCAACAGTCTCGTGTTTACGATCTCCGTAGGTTGACTCGACGACTAAGTAGTCGACCTGAGGCAATTTAGCGGGTGGATGTAAAATTAGGTCATTCGGTCGACCGAGGTCGCCTGAAAAGCCGATTTTAGTTTTACCCGCTTCAACGATCGCCGTCGCCGCTCCTAAAATATGTCCGGCATACTTGAAGGTCGCGCGAATCCCCGGGCACACTTCGAAGGAATCATCGAAAGCTTTTGGAACAAATTGCTTCAGCGCGGCCTCAGCATCTTTTTCGGTGAACAGGGGCAGGGCCGGAGAGTGTTTAGAAAATTTCTTTCGCGTCAGCCATTCAGCTTCTTCTTCTTGAAGGTGGCCCGCGTCCATAAGCAGGATTCGACTGAGGGCAAAAGTCGCAGGCGTGCAAAAAATCTTGCCTTTAAAACCTTCGTTAATAAGTTTTGGAATATATCCCGAGTGGTCTAGATGCGCATGCGTAAGAACAATAGCGTCGATCGTTTTTGGATCAATCGGAAATCGGTCCCAGTTTTTCAGGCGAAGTTCTTTAAGTCCTTGAAAGAGTCCGCAATCGACGAGAATTTTCTGTTTTTCGTTGGAAAGAAGATACTTCGATCCCGTGACGGTGCCCGCCGCACCCAAGAACCGAAGTCGATACGCATCTTTCAAAGTTTCGACATTGGACACGTTCACATCATTTTTCATTAGGTTTCCCCGACTGTCGATTTGGGCCGTTTAGTCTCAAGCTCACACCAATTGTCCCGGTAATTCCGCCATCACGAACTCGACGGCAACAGTTCCGAGACGACGTTGATACGAGCAGGGAGCATGCCGCCATTAGAGTCCGATGGCAGCGAGTTGATCTATGACTACTCTGATCGGCGAGTTGTAAATTCGCGATTGGAGATTCGTCTTGAGCGTGTCTGCCAGTCCACGATGCTCCTCGGTGAGAACTCGAAGTAAATCTTCGCTCGTTATGATTCCGACCACAAACTCGTCTTTAAGTACCAACAGCGAAGAAACCTTTTCTGCGATCATGATTGATGCGGCTTCTGAAACACTATTTCCTTCATCAATCGTGATGACTTCGAAATGCATCCGATCTCCCACTGACTCCGCCGAATCTTCGCGGTCAGAGATGTCGCGCTCAGAAATAAGACCAACCACGCGCTGTTGATCGTCGACGACGGGGAGGTGTCGAATTCTTTGAGCCCTCATCAAGACGCGTGCGGCTCGGATGCTTTCCCCCCGGTGAATGATGGTCAATCCTCGTGATGTGTAAGTTCCTACTTTTGATTTCATGGCCTTGGTTTCTCCGTTGGTATTAGCTGAGTCGATTACAATGACTGCAATCTACGAACCGTTGATGAGTTGAGACGACAAGTCTCAAAAACCATCTTCTTCTCTTCTTCATGACCATCCCGCCGGCCCCATCGTTGCAACCTGCGACAACGTATTTAATAGGAGGTCTCGTGAAAACGTAAAAACTATGAGTTTCGACATGGAGCCAATCAATTAAAAAATCTCGCTAAGGAGCCGCGATGAACGCAAACATTCTGGTAGCCGGAGCAACAGGAAACGTCGGATCGGAACTAGTAAAATTATTGCGAACGCAAAGTGTTCCGTTTCGAGCGGCCGTTCGAAGGGTTGGTGATACGACCGGGCTTGACGAAAGGGAGTGCGTTGAATTTGATTTTCTGGAATCAAGGACTTTTGGTCCTGCATTCGCTGGCGTGAAGTCTCCGCGATGAATGCCGCCCGGAACGTGGGAGTACGCAATATCGTTTTCATGTCGTTGTTAGGAGCCGAGAAAAACCCAGTTTTACCTCACCGAAAAATTGAAAACCTCATTGCCGCTTCAGGGATGAAATATACCTTTCTTCAATCAATGCGCCCGAGATACGAAGTTCGAGTGCACTTACCTATTCTGAACTCGCCGAAATTCTGTCGCGGGTTCTAGGCCGACCGATCGCTTATAATAATCAATCAACTCGGCGCTTCATCTTAAGCATGCGAAAGCGCGGTTTTACCAGCGCCTTCATTGCTGTCATGACTGCAATCTATACTGTGAATAAACTTGGACTTGCCGCTACCGTTACGGCTGACGTCGAACGGGTGGTACGACGCAAGCCGATTTTGTTTGAGCAATTCGCATCCGACTACCGCAATACGTGGCTCGTTTGAAGCTGCCGATGGGACACCGGCGACATGACTCGGGTTCATTTGTCCCACAAGTCAAAACTTTAATGCCTCAACTTCAAGGTCAGCGTCGTGGCGCGGCTGTTTAATTGCACTTCGTTGTGGAACGAAACTCGAGAATGGATGGTTATTAGTATGCTTTCAAAATCTCAGATCTCTTCCGCCGCGGTCTTGCTGTTCACCTTGTCAGTGTCGCCGCTTGCGCTGGCACAGCTAAAGAGCAAGGCACTTTCTGCCAGTCCGGCTCATAGTTCGTCGCCTGAAACGAAAAAGAAGATGGCCGATATGTATCAGAAAATGGCTGATTGCATGAAGTCCGAAAAAACCCAGCAGGACTGCCACAAAGAAGCGGTGAAAGATTGCCGGGTCGCAACGGCTTCAGGTTCTTGCCCAATGATGAATGGCACCGAGGCCATCATGCAGCATGAAAAATCGAAGCACGGAGTAAAGAAGCACGAGAAAGAACACGACATGGATCAATCAGGCGAGACGCACTAGAAACGGGGCAAAGTGAAGTCGAATAGAATGTGGGCGCTTGAATTTCAAGGACCAGGCCAACGAGTTCTTGTTGAAAAAGAAAAGCCCGCTCTTAAAGAGAGCGCTGATGCAATTGTAAAGATGCTCCGAACAACGATTTCCGGAACGGATCTCCACATCTTGAAAGGCGACGTGCCGACGGTGACCCCGGGCCGCACTCTCGGACACGAGGGAATTGGGGTGATCGAATCAATTGGTCAAGCCGTATCGAGTTTCAAAGTCGGTGATCGAGTTCTGATTTCCTGCATCACATCGGACGGCCGCTGCGAGTACTGTCGACGAGCAATGTATTCTCAATGTAAAAACGGCGGCTGGATGCTCGGAAACACCATCGACGGAACTCAAGCGGAATTCGTTCGAATTCCATATGCCGACACGAGCCTCTACGCGATTCCGACTGGCGCGAGCGATGACTCGATGGTTTTAGTTAGCGACATCCTGCCAACTGGCTTTGAATGCGGCGTAAAACTGTGGAGCAAAAATGTGACGATTACCACCCGGCTTGTGGATACCGAGACTATTCCGATGCTACTTAAGTCGGTCACTTCTGGAAAGATTTATCCAGAGAAACTTGTGACTCACAGGTTTAATTTTCGAGACGTAATGAAGGCCTACGACACATTTTCGAATGCTTCGGAGGAACAGGCGTTAAAAGTCGTCATTTCGATGGCGTAAGATATGTTTAATCGGATTGGATCAAATTCTTGCGGTGAATTGTACTTCCATTTCGGTTGAAAGAATTTTTTTGTAAAATCGGAGCCGCTCGAAAGGGGGATACCAATCGAAAAGCGCTATTTCGATTGGTTTCCAAACTGAAACCCAACCGAAAATGGTCAAGCCTTCCCTAAAAATGCCGGTCAATCCCGGTTTGTCCGGAACAGCGAGTCTCTGGGCAGTAGCAAGGCACACAATCAAAACAGATAATCCGATCAGTAGAAACAATCGGGCACGTCTCCAGAATTGCTTCAGAGATCCTGTTTGCAGTTCAATTTCATACGAAAAGTGTGACTGGATCGCCTCGAGAATTGCTTCACGCGTGATGCCGCCAGACTCCTTTTCCTCAATGTAAATTAGGATTTTGAGCGGAGCGGAGAGCGAAAACTCCCGCACCGATGAATAGATGTATTCAACAAACTTATCATCGAGCTCTTTTTCTCGAAATGGAGCTGGGTCACGATGATCGAAAAGTCTCTGAGAGTCGTTAACCCGAACTTCGATCAAATGTTTTCCGTCAACGTGCTTGTACCGGGCTGTTCGTTTCATTGAATCCAAAGCTAGCCTCACACCGTTCTGTTGCCGTTGCAGCGTTGGATAGAGCAATCGTGATGCCGGAGCAATTGAAACTCGGGCAGTGGTGGTCGACTGAGCAATTACCTCATGAGCATAATTGTCCCGCCGTTCGCTAATGGGACTAAGCGATCGATGGGATGAGCATCAGTGCCATCGTTCTGCGAATTGCATGGAGTTACAACGTCATCAAATTTACGATCGCGCGCCTTAAGTACGAATGCCGCCGCCGGAAGGCAACTGCATGGCGTAGAGGATTGGCATTTTTTGGTCTATAGCTGAGACGATGGGCCCATGCGCAATCGGCATTATCTTCTCTGTGTAGTCTGGCGACGGCACTGAGGGATGCAAGCAAATCAAGGCAAAGGGTGGAACAACCTTTGCCCAAGACGAAACTGCCGAAGTACACGGCATGACTCTTCGTGCTCAGGCTTCGGGTTGTGTTGATTTCGTTCTATCACCGCGCGAGATTGCAGGTGCATTGCAAAGATTGGCTCTTGTCCGACGATAAGAGGCTTGCGATCTTTCTGTACAGAGCAGCGCACGGAAGGCGAAGTTTCAGCTATGGGCGAAGTGGAAAAACCTAGAGTCGTTGCAATTGGAGCCTCAAAGGGCGGTCTCGACGCTTTTCAGAGACTCATCCAAAACTTGCCAGTCGATACGGGCATGTCATTTATTTTACTTTCACATATTTTGCGCGACTCTAAAAGTTTCCTCGCTGAAATTCTTTCTCGTTCAACAAAAATGCCGGTGATTGAGGTAACAAAAACGTTGAAACCTTTATCCAATCATATCTATGTTCTACCGCCAGATAAACTGATGGAAATTCGAGCCGGATCACTCCATTTAGTGCCTCGCCCACTGAAGGGAGGAAACAATGCCATCGATCATTTTCTCTTTTCATTGGCAGAGGACAGAGCTTATGGATCTATTGGAATTGTTCTCTCAGGTGAAGGCTCCGACGGTGCCGAGGGAATTAAGATTTTAAAAGAGGATAGCGGAGGCGTCACGATGGCTCAAGAACCGGCAACTGCGGCATCTAAATCTATGCCCATCAACGCAATTCGAATTGATCATGTCGACCATATTCTCTCGCCCGAGGACATTGCCCATAAACTTGCTTCCATGGCTTGGTGTGATTCAAACATTAGGCAAACGCCGCTGAAAGTGCTCTGGATGAAAAGTTCTAAGTAAATTTCCCGCGGGCGCTCATGGGACAACCCATGCGGGGTAAAGCGCCCCACACAATCGAACGTGTATCGGCGGGAAGAAACAGCCAATCGTTAAGTCCGTGTCAATCCTTCTTGGGTCGTCGATGTTCAGGCGGGTCGCTGCGATCCTGCTGTCGCCCGCAAGAATCGCGTTGCTTGAGAAGCGCGGATACGAAGAAACATTAAACTTGTATAGCTATTAATCCTTAAAGAGCCCACCGTTGGGTCTCGGCGCTTCTTCGGTATGCGAGCTTCGCCTCCTTGAGCACACAATGGCAAATACCTAAGGACCCAAAAAATGGCCCGCACTGAATTACGAACTCAAAACAAATCGAAGCCGATCAAAAAAGTAACGATTGCTAGTGCTGTCGGTAAACAGATGGGCTCGCTCGAGAAGTTTCGCCGTATGGCAACGGTCATTCAAGATTCAAACGACGCAATCACGTTTCAAGATTTAGAAGGCAATATCTTGGCTTGGAATCAAGGCGCCGAAATTATCTACGGCTATTCGCAGGCCGAAGCGCTAAGCATGAATATCGTCGATACCGTCCCAACGGAATATCAGGAAGAGGCGCGAGGGTTTCTAGCATCGCTTAAACGTGGCGAGTTGGTTACCAATCTTGAGACGAAGCGCAAACACAAAGACGGTCGGATCATCGACGTTTGGTTGACGAATACAAAACTCACTGACAACAAGGGAAAGTTAACCGGAATCGCGACAACCGAGCGCGACATCACCGTTCAAACCAAGACGCTCGAGAAGTTCCGTCGTATGGCCACAGTTATTCAGGATTCCAACGATGCAATTACGTTTCAAGATCTCGATGGGAACATCTTGGCATGGAATCGCGGTGCCGAGTTCATGTACGGCTATTCAGAGTC
>JAYSST010000321.1:0-9841 GCA_043720435.1 Bdellovibrionales bacterium | reverse complement strand
GCTCCGCTTGTCGGAACGGGTGTTGAACGCCTGGTCGCTAAAGACTCGGGAACATCTGTCGTGACACAAAACGACGGTATCGTTGAAGAAGTCGATGCATCTCGCGTTGTCGTTCGTCGTTTTGCTAAGGGCGGAGAGCTCGGAGCCAACGTCGATATCTACAACCTCACAAAGTATCAGCGAACGAACCAGAACACGTGCTTCAACCAAAAGCCGATTGTTCTCGTTGGCGACACTGTTCGTAAGGGCGACATCATCGCGGACGGTCCTTCGACCGAACTTGGTGAACTCGCGCTTGGTCAGAATATCTTGGTCGCGTTCACTCCTTGGATGGGCTACAACTTCGAGGATTCCATTTTGATCTCTGAGCGCCTCATTAAAGAGGACACTTACACTTCGATTCACATCGAAGAGTTCGAGTGCTTGGCTCGCGACACAAAACTTGGAAAAGAAGAGATCACGCGCGATATCGCAAACGTTGGTGAAGAGGCGCTTGCGGATCTCGATACCTCGGGCATCATCCGAATCGGTGCAGAAGTAAAACCCGGCAATATCCTCGTTGGTAAAGTAACGCCAAAAGGTGAGTCGCAACTCTCGCCAGAAGAAAAACTTCTGCGCGCAATCTTCGGTGAAAAAGCGGGCGACGTACGAGATACTTCACTTCGTGTACCAGCCGGAGTTTCGGGTACAGTTATCGACGCTCAGGTTTACGGACGTGAGGGCGCAGAACGCGACGAACGTCTTCTCTCGATCATCGAAGAGAAAAAACGCAAACTCGAAAAAGATTTGGCTGTCGAGCAGAACGTTATCAAGAACAACGCACTCTCGCGCTTGAAGACTTTGCTTAAAGACAAGATCACGACGGGTGTTCTTTTGAACGAAGACGGTTCGCAAAAGCTTCTCTCGAAAGGTCAGTCGGTTACCGACGCGGATCTCGAGACGATTCCATTCGAACTTTTGACGTACATCCCGCTCGAACAGGATCTTGAATATCAAGTGAGCCGAGTTATCGATGGTGCACGCAACCAGCTTGACGCCGTTAAGATGGTCTTCAGCGAAAAGATGGATCGTCTCCGCAAGGGCGACGAACTTCCAGCTGGCGTCATCAAGATGGTTAAAGTTTACGTCGCGATTAAACGTAAGCTTCAGGTCGGTGATAAATTCGCTGGTCGCCACGGTAACAAAGGTGTCGTTTCGAAAATCATGGCTGTTGAAGACATGCCGTACCTCGCAGACGGTACAGCGGTCGACATGGTCTTGAACCCACTCGGCGTTCCTTCGCGTATGAACATCGGTCAGATTTTGGAAGTCCACTTAGGTTGGGCTGCGCGAAATCTCGGTGAACAGCTGAAGCCGCACATCGTGCAGTTCCAGGCAGAAGCCGCTCGTAAAGCGATCAAAGACACATTCATGGACGCGGACATCAACAAAGCAATCGACGCCGCTGACGATGAGTCGGTGAAGAAGATCTTGGTGACGATGCAAAACGGAGTTCACTTGGGAACGCCTGTGTTCGACGGCGCACGTGAATCAGACGTTAAAGAACTTCTCAAGCGCGCGAACGTTCCGACATCGGGTCAGATGACTCTGTTCGACGGACGAACGGGCGAGCCGTTCCAGAACCAGGTGACTGTCGGTGTGATGTACATGCTGAAGCTTCACCATTTGGTTGAAGAGAAGATTCACGCACGGTCTATCGGGCCTTATTCTCTCGTGTCGCAGCAACCGCTGGGTGGAAAAGCTCAGTTCGGTGGTCAGCGTCTCGGAGAAATGGAAGTCTGGGCGATCGAAGCGTACGGCGCTGCTTACACTCTGCAGGAGTTCCTCACGGTGAAGTCGGATGACGTCGCTGGAAGAACTCGTATGTACGAGAGCATCGTCAAAGGTGAAAACGTCCTTGAGCCAGGTTTGCCTGAGTCGTTCAACGTTCTCGTGAAGGAGCTCCAGTCGCTGGCCCTGAACGTGGAATTGATCGAGTCGGATATCCTGACGGACAAAGTCACTGAAGTTGAGCAGTAGGTAGTCGAGTGGTGGTGCCCGAGCAAAAGGCTCGAGCGCCGAGAGTGAGCCCAAGAGTGAGTCAGTGCGATGGGATGGCTTCGAAGGCGCCCCGTCGCTCACTAAAAAAGGTAAGAGGTAATACTTGAAAGATTTATTAAATTTTTTCGATAAACCAAGAGATCCACTAAGCTTTGACGCTGTTCGCGTTTCGCTGGCGTCGCCAGAGATGATCCGCAGCTGGTCGTTCGGCGAAGTAAAAAAGCCGGAAACGATCAACTACAGAACATTTAAACCAGAACGCGATGGTTTGTTCTGCGCGAAGATCTTCGGCCCCGTAAAGGACTACGAGTGCTTGTGCGGTAAGTACAAGCGTATGAAGTTCCGCGGTGTCATCTGCGAAAAGTGCGGAGTTGAAGTCACGCAAAGTAAGGTTCGTCGTGAACGTCTCGGTCACATCGAACTCGCAACACCTGTTGCGCACATCTGGTTCTTGCGATCGCTGCCTTCGCGTATCGGCAACATTCTCAATCTGTCTTTGAAAGACGTTGAGAAAGTTCTCTATTGCGAAGCTTACGTCGTGATTGATCCGATGGAGACGACTCTCGAAGAGGCGTCGGTTCTTTCGGAAGACCAGTATCAGAAAGCTCTCGACGAGCATGGACCGAACTTCAAAGCGGGAATGGGCGGCGAAGCCGTTCGTGATCTGCTTCGCAAGATCGATCCAGAATATCTGTCGCGTAAACTCCGTCTTGAACTTCAAGATGCGAAGTCAGAAGCGGCGATCAAGAAAATCACAAAACGCCTGAAGGTTGTTGAAGCCTTCAAATCTTCGGTGAACCGTCCCGAGTGGATGATGCTCGAAGCACTGCCGGTGATTCCGCCAGATCTTCGTCCGCTCGTTCCTCTCGATGGCGGTCGATTCGCGACTTCGGATCTGAACGATCTGTATCGTCGTGTTATTAACCGTAACAACCGTTTGAAAAAGCTCCAGGAGCTCAATGCTCCGGACATCATCATTCGAAACGAAAAACGAATGCTTCAAGAAGCAGTTGATGCACTTCTCGACAACGGTCGACGAGGAAAGACCTTCACCGGTCCGAACAAGCGTCCGCTGCGTTCGCTTTCAGATATGCTGAAAGGTAAGCAGGGCCGTTTCCGTCAGAACTTGCTCGGTAAACGCGTCGATTATTCTGGTCGTTCGGTTATCGTTGTCGGTCCACATTTGAAACTTCACCAGTGCGGTCTTCCAAAGAAGATGGCACTCGAGCTGTTTAAACCGTTCGTCTACAACAAGCTTGAAGAGCGCGGTCTCACTGCGACCATCAAGCAAGCCAAGAAGATGGTCGAGCAAGAAACAGTCGAAGTATGGGACATCCTTTCTGACGTCGTGAAAGAGCATCCGGTTATGTTGAACCGAGCTCCGACGCTGCACAGACTTGGAATCCAAGCGTTCGAGCCAGTTCTGCACGAAGGAAAAGCGATTCAGCTTCACCCGCTCGTCTGTACTGCGTTCAACGCCGATTTCGACGGTGACCAGATGGCCGTTCACGTTCCGCTTTCGGTTGAAGCACAGGTTGAAGCGCGCGTTCTTATGATGTCGACAAACAACATCTTGAGCCCTGCGAACGGAAAACCGATTATCAACCCATCGCAGGATATCGTCCTCGGTATGTACTACATGACTCGTATTCGCCCTGGCGCCAAAGGCACAGGTCGCGTTTTTGCTTCGGTTAACGAAGCGATTTACGCGTTCGAAACAGGTCACATTGAACTTCAAGCGGCTTGCAAAGTTCGCATCGGAACCAAACTCGAAGAGACTTCTGTGGGACGCGCGATCTTGAGCGACATCGTACCAGTTGAAGTGCCGTTCGGGATTGTGAACCAAACGATGACGAAGAAGCAGCTCGCTTCGATGATCGACACGACTTTCCGTCTTGCTGGCGGAAAAGCGACATGCATCTTGGCAGACAAGATCATGGAGTATGGATTTAAGTATTCGACTCTCGCGGGTATCTCGATCTGCATCGACGACATGGTTATTCCAAAATCGAAAGTCCAACAGTTGGCAGATGCCGACGCGCAAGTGGCCGAGATCCAGCACCAGTACGACGAAGGTTTGATCACCGACGGCGAACGCTACAACAAGGTTGTGGATATCTGGGCACAGACCGCGGACAAAGTCGCGAAAGAGATGATGGGCGAGCTGGATAAAGAAGAGTTCGACACGAAAGACGGTAAAGTCACCGGTCCTTCGTTCAACCCGATCTTCATCATGGCGGATTCCGGTGCACGGGGTTCGCAAGCACAGATTCGTCAGTTGGCCGGCATGCGCGGTCTTCTTGCGAAACCATCGGGCGAGATCATCGAAACGCCGATCAAGGCAAACTTCCGCGAAGGTCTGACAGTCATTCAGTACTTCATTTCGACTCACGGAGCTCGTAAGGGTCTGGCCGATACCGCATTGAAAACAGCGAACTCGGGTTACCTGACTCGTCGTTTACACGACGTTGCTCAGGACGCCATTATCGTTGAGCACGATTGCGGAACGACTGAAGGAATCGTCATTCAACCGTTGGTTGAAGGCGGCGAAGTGACTCAGGCTCTAAGCGATCGCATCTTGGGTCGTGTTGCGGTTGATGCGATCACGCATCCGGTAACGGGTGCTGAGATCGTTCCGTTCGGAATGGAGATCAACGAAGATCAATCGATGGCCGTTGAAAAAGCTGGCATCGAGTCGATCTTGATCCGTTCGGTTCTGACTTGCAAAACTCGTCGAGGAATTTGCGTGAAGTGCTATGGCCGAGATCTCTCGCGTGGCTCGATCGTGAACCTGGGTGAAGCCGTTGGAACAATCGCTGCTCAGTCGATCGGTGAACCGGGTACTCAGTTGACGATGCGTACGTTCCACTTGGGTGGTGCGGCGTCTCGTTCGGTTGAACAGTCGGTGCACACAGCTCGTCATGACGGTGTCGTGAAATTCAAAGACGTAGCTTTCGTTATCAACAAGCTTGGAAAAGCGGTTGTGATGAATCGTCAGGGTGAAATGTCGCTGTTCGACTCGAACGGCGTTAAGCGCGACACTTTCAAACTCGTCTACGGTACAACGCTCTCGATTCTCGACAATGCGACCGTTAAAAAAGGTCAGACACTTGGCGAGTGGGATCCGTACTCGAATCCGATCATCTCGGAAGTCGCGGGCCGCGTAAAATTCAGCGATATCGACGAAGGTATCACGATGACAGAGCAGGTCGATCCGGTAACAGGATTCGCGACCAAGGTTATCATCGAGTCGAAGTCGGCTGAATTGCGTCCAGCAGTTGTCGTAACGGATGAGAACGACAAAGCAGTTATGCTGCCAGGTCGCGAGATTCCGGCACGCAACATCATTCCGGTCGGCGCTCAGTTGTTGGTCAGCGATGGTCAAGACATCACTGCCGGCGAAATGATCGCGAAGATCCACAGAGAAACATCGAAGACTCGCGACATCACGGGTGGTCTGCCACGCGTTGCCGAACTCTTCGAAGCTCGTAAGCCAAAAGAAGCTGCGATCATCTCTGAGATCGACGGATACGTTACATTCGGTAAAGACGTAAAAGGTAAACAGCGTGTGATCGTAACTCCAGAAACTGGAGACGAAGCTCGCGAGTACCTGATTCCAAAGGGTAAGCACGTTGCGGTTCGCGAAGGCGAATTCGTGAAAAAAGGCGAGCCATTGATGGATGGCCCAACGAATCCGCACGATATCTTGGCGGTCAAAGGACCTACCGAGCTGTCTGCGTATTTAGTTAACGAGATTCAGGAAGTTTACCGTCTGCAGGGTGTGGCGCTGAACGATAAGCACATCGAAGTCATCGTTCGTCAGATGTTGCGTAAAGTACGTATTGTCGACGGCTGTGACACGAAGTTCTTAACGGGTGAGAACGCTGAGAAGATCGAAGTTGAAGAAGAAAACGGACGCGTCGGCGCTGAAGGCGGACGAATCGCTCTCGTTGAACCACTTCTGCTTGGTATCACGAAAGTATCGCTTTCGACGGACTCGTGGATTTCGGCCGCTTCCTTCCAGGAAACGACGAAGGTCCTCACCGAAGCTGCGATCAATTCGAAGACGGATTACCTGCGCGGCCTGAAAGAGAACATCATCATGGGTCGTCTGATCCCTGCTGGTACGGGTCTCGCGGCTTACAAGCGTTGGAAAATCGCGGTCGACGAGGCTCCGGTCGAATCGGCTTCGCCACTCCCTGGAATGGGAATGCGTTCGAATACGATGTCAGCACAGACATAATTACACATTCCCGAAGAGCTTCGGCTCGTCGGAAAAACATTTGTTTAAAAAGGGAGGCACCGGCCTCCCTTTTTTTTAGGGTCAACTAGAGAGCCGGCTTCGCAGGACCAGTAGGTCAGCCGACAATTTACCAAAATGGCGCAACGGGTGGCGAGAAAGAAGAGGGTCCGGTAGGTTCTTTTCTTATCGGGCGACGGGTCAAATACTCCAGGAGAAGTTTGTGAACAAAGCGATCGTTTCTGTCATAGCAGTGATTTGTTTTTCGAATTTTGCGATTGCTGCGACTTGGGCGCCGACAGACTCATCGTTGCCTGCTCCAGCAAGTGATGTTGCCATTCTAAAAGAAGTGGGTGGTGGTCGTTTCAACGAACGAACAGAAGTTCTGTCCACCGGAACAGTTCGGATCACGGTGCTCGTAAAGGAATCGGACTTATGGATCGAAAAAGAAATTAAAGAGATCATGGCTGTTTCAGCCGACACTGTGAAGTTGTTGATCGGGGTACCGCGCGCAGCAAACCCGGTTACACGTGTCGTCGTTCCGCGAAATCCTGCCTGCGATTCGATTTCGGCTGCTGTCTATATCCGAAATCCTAAAACGAACGAGCTCGATGAGTTTTATCAATACAACGGTGAGTGTGGTCAAATGGATCTCGGTGTTTTCAATCGGCCGTACGATACGAAAACGATCATTTCATTAATGAATTTGGCGGAAGGTGTCAGAGTTTTACTTCGCTAGCACACGACGGATGAGATTGCGTTATTCAATAGTATTCGCGGTATTTGTATCGGTCATCGGGTTCGGCGCGTAGGCTGCCGGCCCCTTTGTTACTTGTCCAAACGATCCGCTGAAGCTCGCCGCGCGCTCGACTGAGCTTCAAGAGATTCTGCTGGCCGATCAAGCCGACCGCCAATTGCCCCCTGAGAAAATAGATTGGGGCATCGTTCAAGCCGCGGATGAAGTGCGGGCGAAACGTGTCGCCGAGGTTTTTGCCTATGGAACAACCCGCTGTCGTTGCATTGAACCGGTGGAAAAGACATTCCCTGAAAAAACGCGTGTGCGAATCTCGCGCATTTCGCTGGAAGAAAGAATCGCATCGCTGCGCGAGTCGAATAAAGGCAATCCAGCGTGCGGCACACGTTTGTATTGTGACAGAAAGGCGACGGCCCCGCCGAAAGGGCTTTTCCCGGGAATCTGGTGATTCTTGTGCGCCTCTGTTAAGTTAACCAGGTGACAACCTTCAGGCTTGAGCGATTAACCCTTAGTGATTCCGTGCAATCGGCAATCGTGAAGCTGCGTAAGAGTGAGTTCCACTCAAAATTTCAATCTGACGTCGACGTTCAAGGGCTCGAATGGAATCGAAACGACGCTGCGAGCACTCACTTTGGCGCGTGGTCGGGCGAGGGCAAGCTTATCTCGATTCTGCGGCTGACGATGATTGAAACGGCTTACGTCTTCGAAGCCAATATGATGTTCCCAGCAAATGATCCTTTCTCGGAACTCCCGTGCGGCCTCCTGGCAAGAGCGGCGACAGCAAGTGAGTGTCGCGGAAAAAACCTCGGGATGGCGTTGCGAACAATGGCCTACGCCCAATGGTTGTCTGAAGAGAAAGGGTGCTATCTTTACGGCACTGCGCTCGCGCGCTCGTCGCGCCTACCGATGCTCGCCGCTCTCGGATACGAAATGAAAACGAACCCGGCACCATGGATGGGTTACCTAAAATCTAAGGACGAACCGGTCGCAGTCTTCAGAATCTCTCGAGAAATTCTTGCGCGTGAAATTCCGCGCCTTAAACGCCAGTTTTTAAATCCGCTGCTTTAAGAGTTTCGTCTAGATCGTGCGCTGTTGACACCTGACCGGCCGATGCCACCTATGCGCCCAACTTGAAATTCATTTGTCGCTGAAAGCGAAAGGATCTAAATCGTCGGGCTTTCATGATCCTCGACGATACGTTTTTCGACGATCGCCAAAAATCCTTCTGGCAAAAACGGTGTCGCTTCTAGCCGTTCGAAGTCCTCGCGGAGGACTTTGCCGGCATGTTTTTCGAACATCTTAAGAAATACTGGAAATCGCAGTGCGGCCTGGGACCTTTCGAGCAATTCGAGTTCGTCACCGGCCGCGATGTTTCCTCTTTCAAGCACGCGAAAGAGAACTCCCGGCCTCTGAGATTGGTGGAGCATGTGCTTCGCTATGTCTGTCGGGAGTCCGAGTCGAGTGGCCATGATTGGGCAAGGAATTCTTGGCATCGTCGCCTGAACGCGTGTTCCGCCGAGCCGGAAGACATCACCGACCCGAAATTCAGATTCACTCAATGAATCGAACAGCAAGTTTTCGCCGAACAACCCGGATGAATTGTCAGTGCGGTTCAAATGCGGACGCCAAAAGCCGGAAGCTTCGTTCGAGAGACCGTAGAGCGCCCGCCCTTCGCCGCCATGAAAGGGCTTGTTCACGTGTTCATCGCCTGCAAGTCCCAGCCAATCTAGAAAAATCGGCCCTTGGACCGCAGGCTTGTAGATGCCTGTATGCATCTGCCGGCCGTCAACGTCGATCGGTCGGGATTGACCGATGTGGATCGACAAGATTTTCACCGTGCCGCCAGTTTCATAGCAGAAACGTTTTTCATCAGCGGAACTCCCTGACAGTTGATTTTGAAACCTTTGATGTGATCGGCGATGATCATCGGTAGAGCCTCCTGGGAAATCGGAATGATAACCGCATCATCTTCAATCAGCAGTTTCTGCGCGCTAGTGTAGAATCCGTTACGTTTACGCTCGTTCGTTTCGCCCGCAGCCCGCGTGACGAGATCTTCATAGTTTGGACTATGCCAGCCGGCATAATTCAGGCCTGCGCGCCTCATGAAGATTCGCGCGAATAGATCGGGATCTAAAAATACTGCGCCAATTCCAAATCGGAAAATTTGAGGCGCGTCTGTTCGGAGCTTACCCAAATGTCCCATTCCATCTCTCGTCTCGATATCAATTTTGACTCCGAGAGTGTCGGCCCACTGCGCCTGCAATCGTTCAGCGACGAGCTTGTGCTCTTCTTTCGAATCAACTGCGACTGAAATTGTCGGAAAGCCCTTCCCACCTGGAAATCCTGCTTCCGCTAAACGCTGCTTTGCGAGGGTCGGATTGAACGCGAGTCCGATTTCAGAATTATACGACGGAACACCATTTGGAATCCATGACTTGAGTGCGCGGTAAATGGCCGGTTGATCTTTCGCGCGACCGAGATCGAGAATCTTGACGAGTCCGTCTCGATCCGTTGCAAAAGAAAATGCTTGGCGCACCTTCACGTTGTCGAACGGTACCTTTTTCACGTTGAACGTCATCGCGAGAACTCGAATATTGTCGAAGATTTGAAAATCGGGTTTGGTTCGAAGTGCGCGCCACTCACTTCGTGGCGGATTGTACAAAACGTCGAGCTCACCAGTGCGGAACAAATCGAGCGCAGTCGAATCGTCATTTACGACTCGAAACGAAAACTTTTTTATCGCAGGCTTAGTGCCGTAATATTTTTCGTTCGCGACGAGAGTGATCAGCTCTTCTTTCCAAGTTTCG
>JAYSST010000320.1:0-3749 GCA_043720435.1 Bdellovibrionales bacterium | reverse complement strand
TGAAACCCAATCCTTCAGGAGCGAAGACAGGCGACACTTTACCCATCGTCACCAAGATTCCACGATGGCCCGGCTGAATGATAAATGTACTGGCAGATATTAGCACCAGTCCCACGAGGCCCAGCACAACGACTTTTACAATCTTGCTGTTCTCTTTAAGACTTCGAGCGAATTCTTCTGCTGGTTCCATATGATGATTTCCTTTGTTCGCGGGTCAACGTCGACTGTAGCCGCGCGGGATCGCATGTCAAACAAGCTTCAGACACATCGTTCTAAATGCAGCGCCGTGTTTCCGATGTTTAATTGCCTCGCGCTCGCCGAAGGGCTGGCTTTGCAAAGTCTCGAAGCGCCTCTGGTCGGCCTGCGCCTTGGTAAAAGATGACAAATTCGAAGTTTATCGTTCACAATTTAGTCGGATGCGCCAATCAATGAAACCGCACAAGACCGTCGCTGTTCAACGACAAGGATCGAGATTCGTGAAAAAGAATTCAGGATTTTCGATCGTAGAAATTCTAATCGCGTTGGGAATCATCTCTGTCCTCGCGTTGGCGATGACAACACTGATTACAAATCAAACTTCCAATCTTCAGGCCATCGACGAGAAGGTGGCACTGCAAGGCATCCGCTCTCAAACCCTGAATATGTTTTCGAGCTCCGTATTTTGCGGCTGCTTCATGGGGTCAGCTCGGACTTTTGATTACACAACTAAGGTTTGGAATACTTTTCCGAATTCGATTGGGTCTTCGTATGACGCCGCTTGTGCCGCAGTGGGAAGCGCGTATTTTGCGGTCGGGACGCCCATGAGTCCACGGCTCGTCCCGACCGGCATGAGCATGGAAAACATCACTGAGACCGTTGTATCATCAGGGAAATTTTCGGCGAACCTGATTTTGCGGTTTGATCAAACGCTTTTATCAACAACCAGAAAAAGTTTGACGCTTCCAATAAATTTCACCGTGAACATGGCTGACCCGATTGCGGCGCGAAGATTCGGCACCTGCTCTTCTTCAGGTGCTGCAGATCCAGTCTGGACAAAAAATCCAGACAACTCGATCTCTTTCACTGGCGCAAACGTAGGGATCGGAACCACGACTCCAAAGACCGCACTCGATGTTGTAGGCGCGTTGACTATCGGTGATACGGCTCAAGTCTGTGACGCCTCACTATTGGGCTCGATGCGAAATGTAAATTCCGCCGGTTTTGCTCCGCAGTCTGAACTTCAGCAATGCCGTCGAAAAGGGACGGTTATGGGAACGCCGCTCGAGTGGATACCGGTTGCTGAACCTGCCCCAGCACCGTACTTCAGCGGAGAGGCGCTCTATAACTCTGGAGGCAATGCCAGCTTCCCGTTCATCTCGATAGCGTATATGCCAAATTCTCTGCACGTCGTAGATGTTGCTGCGATATTTTGCGGCTCTGATGACGTCAACGCGATAACAGTCACCGATACGGCAGGGTTCCCCGTGCTTACCATGCACAAACGAACCGCCCAGGCCGGTTGCATGTACATGCCGCTCACCAATAACCAAGTCTACTGGGGACCGGCCCCGGGCGGCTTCGCGAATCAATTAACATTAAATCTTCCAGCAGGAATCACGGCGACAGATATCAGATGGAGAGTCGTCATTATGCCAAAACCGCGTGGGTATTAAAGCCGGCATGATCAATCGGTCCCTCGGAGTCGGATACATGGTTCATCCCATTCCACTTGCGGCAGTCGCGCTGTTGGCACTGAATGATCATTTCCTGAAAGCGAACTATCCGTCTTATCTTACGGGAAAATTAAGCGACTTAACCGGCGTCTTTGTTTTCCCTATTTTACTTTGTGCGCTCTGGAACCTGAGTTTGAATTTGTTCAATACCGCGACCTCGCACAAGCAATTCCAGTGGATCACGCTTCGACAAGCGGCGGTCGCGATAGCTGTCACAGATATTGTTTTTGTCGGTGTAAAGATCGTGCCTGCAATGCGGGATTTCTACGTGCGTGCCATGGGAGTCATCGGATTTCCATCACATGTTACTCCGGACGCAACCGATCTCATCGCGCTTGGGATGAACGTATTAACTTGGCTGTATATTCAGAAACAGGTGCGCGCCATGCCTACGCACGGAAGTTAATAGGGCGTATCAAGAAAAACGTTGCAGACGAATTGGCCGTTGTCGGCACAGGCATACAGAAAGCTATCGGTAAATCCAAATTCAGTTCGAAAAGCAATGTCGCAGACGCGAGTGGCTCCACCGAATATGCCAGAGTTCGCTTCTCCGATTGTCAGCGTTGAGTTCGGAAAACCAAGAGTTGTAAACGTTGTGCTCACAGGCGAAGTGATCGCCGAGTTCGAAACAGATATCGTCAGTCCCTGGATGACAGGGCTGACGCAATCTGATTTCACCTGATAGGTACCAAACAGAGTTCCCTTGCTGGTTGATGTCGCAACAACGGTCCAAACAGTTCCGATAAGACAGAAGATCGCAAACAGATTTGAATATCGCGAGCCGCTAAAAGGCATAGGCGACTCCGATCATGAACGGTCGTGTATTTTTCAAAATAGTCATTCCGCCGACAACTCGAAATGCCGGGGTCACCGCATAAGAGCCCAGCAAGCTGCCCCAGATGGCGAAAGATGTCAGCGAATTGTCCTTCACCTCGGTCGTGAATCCGGGAGACTCGAGCTTTCCAATATGAGAATACTCCCATCCCGTTACCAAAATTGCTTGCAGCTGAAAAGGAGTACCAGGGCCCGACGGCGACCATCCCATGCCGATCGACGGCCCCGCATAGACGTCGTCGGAAGTATATGTAGCCGTCGCCAAATTAGATGTTGCCGCCGCGACTTCTTTTATCGCAAGTCCTTCGACGCCTAACAAAAATTGAAACGCACTTTCCGGAGTAAATGCGACTTGCCATGCGAATCGCCCAACAGGAGAACGCGCCGGATCGTGTTTATATATTCTCGTGTCGAAGTCTCTCCGGCCCGCGATCGCGAGTCCCCCCATGAGAGAAAACTGATAACGTCGAGGTTCACCCTCTGGTGCTGATCGCCGTGACAGTGCAGGAGGGGGCGCAGAATCTTCCGCGAACGCCGCGCTAGCAAAGAGTAGCATTCCGGAAATGATTGTCAGAATGAAAAAAACGCTTCTCATCCTTCGAACGCTAGCGCGGGGTTTCTCGCATCACAAATGGTGAATGTGCTTATCGTTCATTTTTTGGAACGCCATTGCTAACGCGGGTGAGACCAATCAATCTTATCGGTAATGAACAAACGAACCGGCTCGAAGCTTCAACAGACGATTCCCGTTTATGCCCTCCTTGTCGCCGGACTTGCGACGGGCTGCCATTCCCTCACGGAATCATCCGGAGGTTCGTATAAGAAAACCACGAATCAGGACGGCGAGACGGTTTACCGCCGCGCGACACCCGCCTACGCAACACCCTACTATCCTGCTCCGACACTCCAACCTAGTGACCCTTTATACATAACGCCGAACAAACCGGTCGCTAGCGCAGAAACCGCAACACCGGCCGCAAAGGTTTCCGACGAATCTTCGGGTGGATCTGGTCACCTTGAAATTGCGAGGACCGATGGACATTGGCATCTCGGTGTTCATGCCGGTTACAATGTTTATGATTGGCTGATGCCGCGAATCGGTGCGTCCATTTTCGTTTCGAAGGACGTTTATCTCGGATTTGATCTCTCGACACGATTCATCGCGCCGCTAGGCTATTTCAAACCGTACGTGGGAATCGGTGG
>JAYSST010000319.1:0-3751 GCA_043720435.1 Bdellovibrionales bacterium | reverse complement strand
TGTTCGCCTTTTTCCGTCATGCAAAAACGTCTCCCGGTCACTTCATATTCAATAAGCTTCATTTTTCCGGTGCCGGCTTTTTTCGCTTCTTCGATACAAAGAAAGTCGGGGTTCCGTTTTTCAAGCAGGAGCTTGCGAATTTCATCCGGCGAAATTTCAGAACTAATTTCTTTGCCGGTGGTTTTCACACGGCTCGCCGGAAGCTCGACAGAATCGATTATTACCGGCGGAGCAACGGGAAACGAGACTGTACCTGAGGGTGGTTCAGTGGCGGGTTCCACCGTGGCTTGAGGTTCCGCGACGAGAACGGCAGGAGCCACAGCTACCACTGCTGGTTCTGCGGCTGTAAGTTTGGCTAGAGCAGACGGCGCAGTCGATTCGCCATCTGACTTCGAAAAAATACCAGCGATGATTGACTGCTTTTCAAACGCAGATTTGATAGCCGCTTCGCCCGCGGGAGTACATTCCGGAAGTTCGCGCCATCCGAGGGGCGATGCAGATTGATGGATCGATTTGCAAGGCAGCGAGCCCTTTTCTGATTGAGCGCGAACGTAGGCTTCGATTGTTGATGGCGGCGATGGTTTCCTTATTAACAACCCGCGAGTTAAAGCTTCGCTTTGGACAGGTACCACAGTTTCGTTTTGAACAGATTTAGCTTTCAATTGAACTGGCAGAGCTTCTTTGGTGCTATTGGCCTCAACCTGCGGATCGTTACGATTTCTCAGTCGTTCAACAAAAGAATCCCGTCGATTCATTGGTCCGTTGCGAACAATCTTTTTGGACGTGTCGCAGACGTAAGCTTTTCCATCCCACTTCACATCGAAATCTTTTTGATCACATTTTGTCATGGCGCTGAAGCACTTACCTGTTGGCTCGTGTTCGCAGCGTGGAATTCCGTCGTCGGCAGCAAAAGCAATTTGAGTTTGCATGAGTTCAAGCCAAACTTTAAGTTTTGATCGCGACTTCGGATCACTATCGGAAAAGCGGCCCGGGCTTTTCGAAATTTCCACCAACATTTTTTGAACGTCTTCAATGTACAGAACTCGTTTTTCTACAGGCAGCTGCATGAGTTCAGAATAGGTAAGGAGATTTACGTCGTTCTCTTGACCCAAAGCACGATTTGAAGTCGCCGTTGAAAGAAGAAGAGAAACGGACAATATCAGCTTAAATCCCATCTGGGTTTCTTCGGCAGAAAACCGCCTCGACTTGAGACTTGAAACGACGTCCTATTTTGAGACAGTGGCTCAACTTAGCACCTCATTCTATGCATAATGATGAGATGAGTTTTTTAAGCCGCTCCATTGTGTCTGTAAGCCTGATTGGAAGCCTGTTTGCGGTCGTCTCGTGCACGTCCGACGAACCCGTAAAAAGTAGGGAAAACGAGGCGCGCGGAACTCGCAGTTACAAACTCGATCCAGGAGCCGCGGCAATACAGGTTTCAATCGACGGAACGGCCATGGGAACTCCTGACACTGCGAAATTTACCTATCTGATGCGCATGCTTAAAAACGCCGGCGAATTGATCACGGTGTCCGAGAAAGAAAAAGGTTCCGAAGGTGGACTCGCAAAAGGCGGCGTTACGATTTGCGGAGTTTTTTCGGCCTCTGCAGATAGAGACGGAATTTATGAAATTCTTCGTTCCACAGAGACAGATGCGAAATACACCAATTTTATCGCAACCTCTGTGGCGGCCTGCACGAACTAGAGCGGACAGACGTCTGGTCATAACCACCTGTTTCATTCTGCTGATAAGTAATATTATGTTCGATTTGCGTGTTTGAGGTTCGCATTCAAACCGCTCGTCGCAAGCAAATCCACGATCCACTAACAACAAAACCCGCAGCAAGAATCTGCCAAAGGCTCATGGCTTCGCCTAAGATCAACCATGCGAGCACGCCCGACCAAACTTGTAGCTGAATCGAGACTGTCGCCGTGGCCTGCGGTTCAAGCCTTGTGGATGCATACGTGATGGCCAGTCCCGGTACTGCCGTCGCAAGAATTCCGAAGCCGAGGCACAACCACAGATGCTCGGTCGCGACGGAGGCGATTCTTTGGATATCGATCGAGAACTCATTTAAAAATAACGGACTCAGAACAAGTCCGAAAACAACCGTCGCGAATGTCACCTCATACGGCTTCGGTGCCGCGGATCCTAAGCTCCTTAATATGCGCGCATTAAAGACCGTGATAAGCGCCGCGATCACAGCGCCGACAAGTCCTAGCCAGGCTTGCGTTTCATGCGCGATCGAGACCGGTTTTCCGCTTGCGCGTTCGAGTACTAAAATCAACAGGCCAAGAATCGCTATTGCGACACCCAAGCCTTGCTTCCATTCAGCTCGAGTCGGCGTTCTCCGCTTGGACAAAAACGGCAAACACCACGCGATCAATGGCGATGAACCGATAATCAAAGCCGCGACCACAAGTTGGAGATTATGGAATGCCGTGATCGCGCCAAGATAATAAAACACCATCGCAAGTCCGACTTTTAAAGTCGGGCGCCAGCAAATCTTTCGCGGCACTCGAGATAGAGAAATAAAAAAAATTGGCGTGATGATGATCGCCGTCACGATCAGACGTACGATCAGCAGCTGATAAACCGAAAGCCCGTGGCTTCCGAGGGCTCGCACGAACAGTCCTGTGGTCCCCCAGCCAAGACCGGCAATGAACAGCGCGACTGATCCGCTGCTTGGCGCAAATCCCCGTTCGCTTTTCCCGATCATTCCGCTTTTCTAACGATGCACTTGCAGTTCATCGAAGCCGAACCAGCGCGAACGCCATGACTGCAAGACATAAACTTACTTCTCATAAAGACCTGCAGTTGGAAAATCTGATCGTTGCTCCAGATAACCTGCGCGCCGGCTTTCTCTGTAAACGACCACGATTCGTGTCTTTCGACTTCAATCGCCCGTCCTGGAGTTTCGGAGATCTGTAGAAACTCGGTTACGGCGTGATCGCTAAGCGGTTGGTCTCTTAAATTCTTAATAGCATCGGGGAATTCAGCTTCTTCAGGAAGTCCGTCGTCGGCCACTCGAAAAAGCTTTAAGTACAGCTGACCGCTTTGAGTTTTCGGTACTGCGTGCAACCGAAGCTCCTCGCCTTTCTTCGTGCGAATCCGAACGTTTTGCAGTTGAACGGTGCGTTTCGCGATTCCGGATTGCGCTTTCAAAACGGGTTTAAAAACTGATTCGAGCGTCGCATCGCCATCGGCGATCGCCTTCTTGTTAAAATCCAGAAGGCGAAACGCGTTTGCACCTTTTGTGCACTCGGAAATCGTATTTAACGTGGAACCGTCAAGTTTAGCAGGTGGCAGATCGGCGAGTTCGGTAGCAATAGATGCCGTCATTCCGTTTTTCGAGGGATTCACCGCGGCAGGCGTTGCTGATGGTCCCGCGGTTTCAGGAGCAATTGTCTTGTTTGCTACTTCTTGCTCCCGCTGTTTTACGACTTCGACGCCTTGCCGATTCAGCATCTGCCAGCCGTAAAAGAACGCGGCTGCAATGATCGCGAAACCGACGATTCTTCTCAGCCAAGGGTAGTCTGATTTTGCATTCGCCTCTAATCGACGATCAATGCGTCGTTGAAGGACGATATCTTCTTCTTCACTGCCCTGTTCATGGCCATGTTCATCGTCCGACACGCTACTGCGCTCCCATTAATACGTCGGGCAAGAACTCGCTTTCGCCGAAGGACCTGCCTGCAAACCCCATCGCATCTCGTGACTATCATGCGGGTTATTCGACAATTTGTCGTT
>JAYSST010000318.1:0-9931 GCA_043720435.1 Bdellovibrionales bacterium | reverse complement strand
GTCCACATTCTGTGGAAATTCTTCTTGGCCACTAAACATACTATGCAAGTGCGTCACTCTTGCGGTCGACCACATGGTCATTTTTTTCGTCCGCCTACGTATGCCTCGCAACATCCACCGACGCGGGCTACTAACAGCGCTCGCTCAATACAAATAAAGGTGAATACATGAAACTGGTTGCTGCTCTCATCGTTCTGTTCGCGTCGAATATGGCCTTTGCAGGCGAATGCCCGGTGACTGATCTAAACGATTATCAAGTCAACGTCGTAGCTTTAATCAGCGCAGCTAAAACGTGCCGTGAAGCTTCGGACATCGCCGAGAGCTGCGCGATGGGCTCGTCGATGGATGTTGGTACTGTGGGCGCGGCCATGACGGTTTGCGAAGTCGATTTCGGGAAGAAGCTGAAACCTTCAGAAAAAAAGACGTACAGCTCGCTTTTGCAAAAGTGCAACGCCAAGTATGCAAAGATGCAGGGTACGATGTACGTGGCGTCTGCTGCTTTCTGCCGACTCAGCGTATCTCAACTATTTTCGAATCTTTATACTCCGGCGGAATAGGCTGGAAGTCCCGCGGGTAGGCACGTGCTTAGCCGCGGTGACTGAAGTTCATGAAAAAGACGAGTGGGATAAAGGTCGCGATAAACCGACCTGCTGTTTTCGAAATGGCTCTCACCTGCGCGATTCTCAAACCTCTGCGCGTGCAATAAAGGCGACCTTGAAAGAGTTGAATCGCGTCGCCGTTGCAGCAGCCGCCGCCGTCGTCTTCCCATCTTCGTAGTCCCTCTGCGTTTCCCATCTCAACCACAGATGGAAGCCCGTTAAAGCCGTCGAGAGACATTGGTCTAGTTCCATACTTGAACCAGACGGCGGGACAATGCCTGACCAGCAGGTCGAGTAAACTTGAACCGTGGTCGTTGCGGCAATCGACCGGTTTTGTAAAAGCCAAGCGGTTACTGTGAATTGTACTCGAAATGTCAGGGCGGCAAGAAACCGCGCGCGGGTAAGGAAGCTCCATCAACGGCAATCTCTGCCAACGATGTCATGTGGGACTTTTTTAAGCGCCGCTAAAAGTGGATGCTACTTAGCGGCTCGTTGCGTCCGCTCGATGTCTTTTAGTAAGCAGTCGAGCGCCCACCCGACGCTCTCTCCGATTTGTTCGCCCGAGTAACCGAAGTCTGTTCTGATGTCATACCAAAGTTTGGCGTTCACGAGCGACACGACAAGAGCCAGCTTTACGTCGATGGCGGAGCTGGGTTCGATCTTTCGCTCCTTCAATATCTGATCTCGCAACAATCGATTGAATCGTTGCCGAAGTATCTCGCGAGCCTGTCGTCCGAACGACGAGAACAAGTACGCTATGACAAGCCCGGCATTTCGATCGTAAACTGCAAAAGTATTCTTCGCGAAAGTTAGAAAGTCGTACTTTGTTAACTCACTCATACTCGACGCGATGATCTGGGTCAGATAACTATCGGTCGCGACGTGCAGGGCCTCTTTATCTTTGAAAAGTCTGAAGATGGTCCGCAGAGGTATTTTCGATTTTTTCGAAAGGTCTTTGAACGGAACATCCGCACCCCGCGATTCAACGAGTAGCGAAACAAGAGTTTCAATGATTTTCTGGCTGACGGCTTCGGACTTCTCACTTCGCGACGTACCGTCATACGCACGCTTCTTTTTTACGGTCTTGCGTTTGGCCATGGTTCACACGTTTCTGTATTAAGTGTCTCATTCCGGCTCAATCTGAAGCATGCGCTTGAGTGAGCCCGAAGGCAATGCTATCTTGATTTCGTGACACAACAAGTGCCACCAAATAAAAGGCCGAAAAGGTCCAGGAGATGCCCGATGAAGACATTCAATATAGTACGACGCATGAATAGCAGCCGAATCGCCGCAACCGTGATGGCCCTCACCATTGCTTCGAGCACAAGCTTCGCTGAAAAAACAGTCGAAGTCGGCGGCGCCGCAATGTATCCGTCGAAAGACATCATCGACAACGCAGTCAACTCTAAGGACCATACGACCCTTGTCGCGGCTGTGAAAGCGGCGGGCCTCGTCGATACTTTAAAAGGCGCCGGCCCATTCACCGTTTTCGCACCGACCAACGATGCGTTCGCGAAACTCCCAGCAGGCACCGTCGAGAGTTTGTTGAAGCCAGAGGCGAAGTCGACCCTCACCAAGATTCTCACCTACCATGTCATCGCCGGTAAAATGGATTCGAAGGCAATTGCCGCCGCGATCAAAAAAGGTAAAGGCAAAGCAGAATTTTCGACCGTCTCGGGCGGAAAACTCTCGGCGAAAATGGTGGGTGCCGATCTTATTCTAATGGATGAAAATGGCGGAACGTCGAAGGTCAAGATCGCTGACGTTTACCAAAAGAATGGCGTTATCCATTCGATCGATTCCGTTGTTATGACGAAGTAATTCTACACTTATCGGCCGGCGCATTCCGCCGGCTAATTTTAAAAGTGGCCCGATCGCCAGTACACGGGTGACCTCGTTGTTCCAACACCGCGGCTTGGATCGGCCCGCATAAAACCACCGAGAATCGAAGCCAATTTCTCCGGTTCGACAGACTCACTCCGAATAATCCAATACTTAAAGATAGAACTTGTTTCTCGCGCATCCGGATTCGCCGCAACATAGGTGAATACAAAATAGGTTTTTGGATCTGTGATTTCTCTCACTGAATTTAAAATCCCGACTGTCACTTGCAAACCGAGATACCCTTCATCCCATGCGTTGCTGAAATCTAAAACCGAAAGACGCATGTTTAACGCCCGTGCAAGGCCGAAAAGTTTTGTGCGCAGACCATCTGCTTTTAGATTTGAATTATAGACGAAGATCCGACCTTGCTTTGCTAGGGCAGAAAGCGAGTTGAATAAGCCGTCATCAAAAAGATAATTTGCGTCTCGGTATGCAGGCTGTGCGGGGTCATGGAACTCTCGCCATTCCGAATGGCGCTGGACATGCCGGGTCCACCAAATCCAATGTTCGGGGTGCGATAGAAGTTCGCGACTTTCCGACGAAATAGACGAAGAGTTCTTCGCGCGCAAAGCGATGGTCGCAAACGACGATCGCAATCGCAGTTCAAGATAATCCCGACGATCGGTCGCGAGTTGGAGCAATGACTTGTTTAGGAGATTGAACAAAAATGCCCTGGGGTCGACATCCACTAGAACGAGCGCTTTCGTTGCCTGGCCCGTCAAAGCCGCGCCCATAAATCCTCGTTCTGTCCCAACGGAAACATAAATTCCGGCTGAAGCTTCGGCAAAAGTCGCGCGAACTGCGCCAATATTTTTTTCATTCGGCACTATGAAGCCTGTGCCTTTTTCACTCGCGGGAACCGTCGTTACTCGGTCCGATTGCAGGCTCAGGTCAAAAAACAAGATTTCGCATCTGCTCGCCAGCGCCTGGTTCGACATGAACGGCAATACGACCAGTGACAAAAGACAAAAAATGGAAACCGAAGCACGCATACGCGATTGTTGTGCAAAAGGAGCACCAGAATTGATTGCAGCCTCTAAGACAGCGTGAAGAGCGCGAGCCGCGAAGCGGATCAGGCGTCAGGCAAAGGCCCGGCATCACCCCATACACTCCCCCGCGGGAGCAAATCTTTCCGCGCCCGGTGCGGAAAGCAGCGAAAGGTCGGAGGCCCGAAGCGACGCAGACAATCTAAATAAAAAAACCCGCTTAATGCGGGCTTTTTTATTTGGTGCCCCCTAGCCGACGAACTTCGAACTAGCCTAATTGCGGCCAGCAATAAGCTAACTATATGATTGTGCTCATTTTTTATTTCACTTTGGAGAACAAGTTTCAGCCCGGCAAAGCTTGTTCTCCATGAAAACGGGTTCTCCAATTTGTTCTCCCGTTTTAGGGCTGAAAATTTGTATATTGGCGCTTTCCTTGCTCTTACTTTGAGATATGAGAATTCCGAGTTTCCGTAGGCGTTTAGGCCTACTTAGTGTTTTATTTTTGACTACTATTTGTTCATCCGTCAGCCTTTTTGCAGCTGCCGGAAGTACCTCTCAATCTCATTTGAGTGTAATTGAAATACAAAATATTGAATTTGCCCAAGATGTTTCCAAGGCCATTGAAGTTCAGATACCAACTCAACACGAAAATTTAGGCTTGATGAGCGTAATGGTGCAGATGGAAGGCAGTCGAAACTACAGTTATAAAATAGACCAGCTTTCTGATTCCTCAAGGCAACTGATTTTCTCGGACAATAAATGCAAGAAAGAGTGGTTTGAAGTCACGCCATCAGATAGTGGTCCTGTATGGAGCGATCTCTCAAGTGTACAGATTCCTGGTATGGCTTCGATTTTAATACCGAATCGACCCGATGAAGAAATAAAACCTGGGTTGTGGACCTTCAAAATCGCAAGATGTCAAAAAGATGAAGCTCTGAAGAATGACAAAAAATTACTCAATATTAAAATGATCTTAAAATATTCTAGTAACCCCTCTCCATTAGTTGGAAAGATTAAAATCAATGTATACGCAGATGAGAATATTTTAAAAAGTCTTGCGGCTAAAAAATTTGCTGATCTGAATTCATTCCTTAAACACATTGTTCGTGGTGTTAATAAGAAATTCAATGGGTCTAAAGAGTTTTACTCAGGTAGTATCAGCGATGCTCTTAGTAATGGAGAAATGTACGAGAGAAATGGCGATTTCTACTTTACTAAAAATAGTGCGGCTCCTGTATCAGTGATAAAAACCCCAGAAAATTGGTTTAAAGCTGAGTTAAAAAATAATGCTGCAATTAAAATTGAAGTTATAGAATTTGACATTTTGAAACTACCTAAGGACCTAATTTCTAAGGTGCAACTAAAGGATAGTGAGATTGTTCAAGGAACCAACATTCAAGGTCCAAATGTTTTTCTCATGAGCGAGCACTCAATGACCGCTAAGGATGTTCCAAACCTCAGTGTAACTGGCAATTCAATCGGAATACCCGGGTTTTATAACGCTCCAAACAGCTTGGCCTCATCAGTATTTATTTTTGTTCGTGATGATGCTGAGTTAAATCAAATTGTGCATGCTTGGGCCCATGAATTAGGTCATTATTTAGGCCTTGAGCACCTTGGTGAAGTTGGCCACTACAGTCCTAATCCACGAAACGACATATGGGGACATTCAAAGATGGATGAGAATTTGAATACTATGTTTCGTGCACAAGGGGTTTCTGATCTAAATATTTCTGGCTTTTCTTATAACCAATTCAAAATGATGTTACGCCATCCTAGCGTTACCACATTAATTCCGCAGGACAAATGATCTGCGAGCTATACATTATTAAAATTGTAAGCTGATGTTTCTCTCATGGAGAGAGGCAAGAATCTTCCTGAGTTTCCGCAAAATGAATTGGTTGCAAAAGCATTTCGGTGCCTGCATGCATTTACCGATGATGAAATCACAGAGTTGACCGAATTCTATCGTGCGCTTTGGATGATTGAACAAAACTACGATGCAAAACAGACCAGCAGACTTGAACTTTTAAAAATTATGATCGCAGTTAAAATTCAGAAAATTGAAATGGAGAAACGTGTTCTCCAAAATAAAATCGACAAACTTGATTTAATCTAAAGTTCGAGTCGGCTACGGGCCACAACATCAAGTGCCGAATTTTACTTTTGATTTTCGGTTCGAGTCCGCCGAGGTGCGGATCATGTGATTTCAACAACTTAAACGAGACTGGTGCAGTACCCCGATCACGGTACGAACGCTCCCTACTACGTTGATATCATTGAGATCTGCCTCAGTGCGAAGTTCCTCGATTCCGCGGAAATCGAGCGTCTTTACCGAGAACAAGGTCTTTCGGCGAATCAAATCGCCTCTCGTTTCAAAGTTTCGAGGACCCTGATCTTATCGAGGCTTCATGATCTCGGTATTCGTGAAGGCCTGCGATAGAACGTAGAATCAATCCCAAAAACTACCGATGCCCCGTGCCTCCGTATGGTTTCGCCGTTCGAGTTGGAAAGCTCGTACCCAATCGGCAAGAGATGAAGGTCTGCCGTCTTGTGGTCGAACTCGTCGCCCGAAAATCAGAAACACATACGAATGTTGCTCGCGAACTCTCACGACGCGGTTTTAAAAACCGCGCTGGGAGCATTCACTGGGACAGCAAAACCATTTTCAACATCTTTAAGCGCTGGAAAGACAAAATTTAAAAGCAGGAGGACATTGTGAAGGCACTAATGCCGGAACGCACAAGCCATTTATCCGTTTCGGCTATTTCGCTGTTAGGTCGAAGTCGGCTTTGTTTGGAGGTTCTATCTGAGAGATGAGAGTCGGGCAAAACCGTCGCTGCATGCCCTTGTCCCAACGCCGATGTCATCCGAAACCGTATTAAAAGAAAACTTTGGGCCAAGAATCGCCATGGTTTGCATATCGAAGTAGCGCTCGACGGCCGAAGCACCTTTCGCGATCGTTGCCGCTCGTAAGTTCCTCGTTTCATTTTCAATCTCGCTCTGCAACGTCGTAACCCACGATTCTCTCGCAACTGGAATGTCAGGCTTGAAAATAGCGTCGCCAACTTGTCCGTTGACTGCGATCACATTGCCTTCTTTGTAATCAAGGTCATAGGCCGAGCGGTGATTACTGGTCCAGTCGATCAGCACCCACTTTTTCCGTTGTGGAACATAGCGAAGCTGCTCGCCGTGGAAATCTCCAATCTGTGCGAACCCGCTGACGCTGCGAAAGAAGTCGACCAAGGCGGATCGCTGCTCGCGCGACACCTTGGCTGCGGGCAGTTTCAGAAAATCTGTTAGTGACGAGTGACCGTCGGGAATTTTTCTTACGACCAAGAACTGACGGTCGAGACCGGACTTGGCGTTGGCGTGTGCGATGCCAAACTCGGCGAGCGCACGTTCGCCTTTTGCAAAGCTCGAAATCCCAGTGCGCGCGTCTTCAAGTGTAAACCTTTGGGGATTGGCGCCGTTACTTGGCAGCCGTATTACTGATTCGGGATGATCGACCAAATCAAACACGGTTGTGAGGTTTCCATTCCCCAAGCGTTTGCCAACTTTCAGGCGCGTTCCGTCGCTGAAAACAACGTCGTCGCCGGGTTCAAGTGTGTCCAATTTTTCAAGGTACCCGGGCACGGTGGAGCCATCAACACTATACAGTGCAACTTCTTTAGCGGTAGCGACCGACAGAAAAAAGAAGGCAAGCACCGCAGAATATGTCGCTTGATTGGGAAACCTCATCTGTCTTTCTCGGTATTGCCGGCGACTGCCGGTAGACGGACGAAAGTCCGATGCGTTGGGAGCAGACCAAGGTCTATGAATGCAGACGTGTTTTTTGCCGATACGGTAATGTGAGAACGGCTGTAAAGTTTGTGAATACATTGGCGCTTTTCGTGTTCGTGTCGGTTTTGCCGTGCACACCGTTTGCTGCCGAAAAAAGGACGACACTCGAGGAAGTCGATCAAGTTGTTCAAAAAGCGGAAAGCGTGCAAGGTCTGCTCGAAGATAGCCGTTTAGGTGAAGCGCATCGAAACGCGTACTTCGAAGCTTTAAGAGGTTATTTTGACCATCCCAACTTCACGCGCGAACGCTACGACGCGATATTGAATCAACTACGAACAGTCGCCAAAGCAGTTCCGGAACTGGCGCCACGCCTATGGGAAACGACCGGCACAGGAACTTCTTTTGATTTAAAGGTACCGATTAACGACAACGGCCGAACGGTCGGTGAGAAATGGGATTCTTACTATCTTGATTATGTAGAGACTCTAAATCGCCAAGGAGCAAGCGCGCTTCAGAAACATCCTGATGCTACGGTCACACTTGATGAGAATCGCGTGAAGAGCATGCTCCGCACTTTGAAAGCTGCTGAAGAAATCCATCGAAAATCTCGGAGCGTATTGAAAAGCAAAAAAGACAAAGCCGCACTTGATTCCGTTTTCTTTCAAAAAATGCGGCAAGATCCAGACGTCAAAGCTCTTTCTGCCGCAATCGCGCGAACCTATTTTGAAAAAGAAGAAGTCAGAGACTGGCTGGCGACAAAAAACGCCGACATCATACTTGAAACGCTGAAGGACCTTTATAACAATCCGTTGCTGGGGGTGTCGCCCGAACTTCAAGCCGAGCTTCCGCCCGGAATGAATACAGCTCTGAAGGATGTCTTTATCGATCCCGAGGCCGTGCTGCATGAGAGCTCATACAAAAAACTCCTGCAAGACATGCGAACTAAAATCAACATTAGCAATCCTCTCCCCGATGGGTTGCCGCCCGAAGAGCTTGCCAAAATCCGTGAAACCAGAAATAGAATTCTGAGCAAAGCGGTCGAAGAATTTAATGCGAAAGACGGTGCACTCTTTCCCGTTCCGATTGATTACTCACGGATGAATCGGGCGCAGATCGTACCATCGCGTGCTCATGGGAGCGTGGTCACTTTCCGCGCAATCCCTCGGCGTATTCATGGGATATGGAAAGGTATTCCTCTCGGCGAATGTGTCGGAGGTCGCTACTGCGATGACTCCTGGTTGACTCCGCGACGATGGGCGACGTCGGCCCTCGCCGGAACCCAGACTCATTTTGTAGAAGTGGAAGATGCCTACAATGGATTCACGCAGCAAACAGCAGCGACGATAAATAAAAAAAATTACGGATCTCTCGAAATCGGCAGCAGAGTTTTAGGGAACCGGGTCGTTCTCAAAGAGGGCGGGACCAAACAAGCGAAGACGTTGTTCGAACTTTGGCTTCCCGAAGCTAATCGCCGTCGCCCGCCAGAATGGAAATCATTGGTTCTTGGCAAATCAAATGACATCGACAATGCGGGAGTTTTGGCTGCGGTGCGTACGACCGACTCCTACAATCTCAAGCCGCCGATGATGCAAGCGGAAGTTCAGCTCGTGGACCAAGCGCTGGCTCAGAAGATCGAAGCCGTCGGCATCAATACTCGATACGGAAAGCGCATGATCGTCGACGCACTTCAAAATGTCGGCGGCGAGATACACAGTCTTTCGCCCGCGACGTTCGATTTAAAGTCAAAAGAACAACTGCTAAAACTGATGAAGAGCGCTGAGTTCGAACGCAACTCTGGCTTTGCAGAAATGGTGCTTCGGAAAATACCGAAAAATTGGTTCGAAGACGAAAAGATTTTAGCGGCGGTTCTTAGCCACTTGGGTAGTGTTGGTCATTGGAGTCAATTTGAGAAGCTTGCTAAGACTCTGCCGCAAACCGAAGTTCGATTTAAGCTCTTTGCCGCGGCCTACGAGCGCGCCAATAAGTCGGACGGAACCGTGTCCAGAATCTTTGAATCCTTGCTGGGTCGAACGGAATCTAGCGGAAATCCCTGGGATGGAATGAGCTTTACTCACCATCCGTCGTTCAAGACTGAGAATCTTGACGCCAAGACAGCCCTTCTAAAGTTCGTAGACAAATTTTACCGTGCTCCCGGTTTGTCCGATTCTAATCTTGAGTTTCTAGAGAGCGTTTCGAACGAGCTGAGTAACACGGCCGAAGGACGAGAGGCTTTTAAGCGTATTCTCGATGTCCCTGAAGGACCTGGCCGTAGCGTCTTATTGAAGTATCGAATTCTGAGTCCGGATTACCAAGATGAAATTTTGAAGCGCTTAAGCGATCCAGAATTTTTAGGACGTTCTAGTATTATTCGGGCGATGGACACAAGCCCTTCGATGTTCGGCTTGGCGAAGAGCCCTTTCTGGCAAAAAGCTAGAGACCTTATGAAGCAGAATTGTGCAGGATATTTTGGTCGTATCAAGGGAGCATCGTCCGGCGAGTAGCCAAAGGACCAAGATAATAAATCAGTTGGCATTGCGGTGCGAACATCGCGCCGACGACGATACCAATGGCGCCCAAAACTCAATCTCGGTGAAGGAACCTGTCGATCGAATCGGAGAAAAACGGTAAAGAAGGAACTCGAAAGCCCCCGTCCGGGTTCTTACCGTATTCAATTGGTGC
>JAYSST010000317.1:0-3769 GCA_043720435.1 Bdellovibrionales bacterium | reverse complement strand
TCAGACAGAACAGCATGAAGCTCTTCTACGATGTCCTCAAAGTGTGGCACCGAAGCTTCTTCAAGATTCGGATGCAGTCCAATACCAGGAAGATTTTTACCAGCTAAAACTCGTGGACGTGCTTGCAACTGATAGAACAATTCTTGCGTCACTCGGTACGCGAGATGTTCCCCGAAGTTTGTAACTTCGGTGTCTTCATTTACGAACAGGACACGACCAGTCTTGCTCACCGACTCGCGAATCATCTGCCAATCGTAAGGATACAGTGAACGAAGGTCGATCACTTCAATCGAATGCCCTTGTTGACCTAGCTCCTTTGCCGCTTTCGCACAAAGTGGCAGCGTTCGGCCGTAACTCACAACCGTCACATCGCTACCTTCGCAAACGATTTTTCCTTTACCGATCGGAATTTCAAATTCGCCGAGTTCTGGCCAACGCGCTTTCCACTTCGAACGATCGCCGATTGGCGCATCAATCATAGACTTCAACTCTTTTTCAGGCGGTTCACCAGGAAGCAGCTCTTCGCCACGAACTCGCATCAGCGCCTTTGGCTTCAAAAACAAAACCGGATTCGGGTCTTTGATAGCCGACACCATCAGGCCATACGCGTCGAGCGGAGTCGAAGGCATCACGACTTTCCAACCGGGAAGGCGTGTCGCCCAAGCGTCAAACGAGTGCGAGTGATATACGGAACCGCGAATTCCTGCGCCCACTGGTGTCATCACAACGATCGGCATATTGTATTGGCCGTTCGAGCACCACAATGTGTTGCCGGCGATTTTTAATAGATCGATCGTATTAAAAATATAATCGCAGAACTGAATCTCGGCGACGCATCGGTCCCCGGCAAGTCCAAGACCGATCGCGGTCGAAATAATACCGCGTTCGTCGAGCGGAGCATTCCAAGCGTTATCAAGTCCTTGCGTCGCCGTGAAGACTCCACCGAGAGGTGCGCCGACGTCTTGACCAAAAATGTCTGTAACGCCAAGATTTTTCTCGCCATAGTGAAGTGCCATTCGAATAGCTTGCGCCATGTTAGCCATTAAAATTTCCTCCAGTCCGCATTCTCATTGTTTGCATAGACATGATCCCAAATACTCTCTTTACCCGGTACACCTTCACCGCGAACAGTTTCGGCCGCTTCACGCGACTCGACATCGTATTGTGCCCAGAGTTCTTTGACGAAGCCCGGCGCGATATATTTTGAATCGACGAGTCGTTTTTCGAAAAGCTGAAGCGGGTCATCACCGGCCTCACGGTTCGCTCCTGACGCCGACGAGTGACCGTACAAACGCGAAACTTGAAATTCGGTCAGAACAGGCCGGGTATTTTTCTTTATATAGTCAAGATCCTGCGAAATCGCGAAGTAAGATTCAATTGGGTCATTGCCATTCACAACGCTTGTGCGAATGCCGAAAGCCTTACCGCGATCCGAGACGTTCTTCTCGCCGTGCTGACCCGCGTACGGTGTCGAGATTCCCCACTTGTTATTCTGAACTGTGATGTAGATCGGCAATTCGTTTCCGGGACGCGACGACCAGATCAAGCACGAGGCGAAGTCTCCTTCCGCCGAACCCGCATCACCGCCCGTGACGATCGTGACTCCGGCTGGCTGCTTCTTCATCTTGCGGCGTCGCTGTGCCATCGCAGTGCCGACGGCCATGCCGTATTGAACTTCAATCGGAGAACCGACCGGAACAACGTTCCACTCTGGAAAACAATAGTGGTTCGCAAAGTTTCGTCCACCGGTCGACGGGTCCGTCGCACGATTCATGATGAGGCGTAATGAATCGATGTAGCTAAGTCCCATCGCGATTAACGTCGGTGTCCCACGATAATGTAGGTGCAGGTAATCGTACGCTGGGCCTTGACCCTTGTTCGTCAGAAGGCCGAGTGGAACTCCAAAGGCCTCTTCGCCCGGTCCGCCGATCCAAAAATACGCGTCGCCAGTTTTGTAAACCTTGATGAGGCGTTCTTCAAGTACGCGCGACTTCACCATCAGGTCCAGCATGTGCAGTACCTGTTTTTTCGGGAGTAAGCTGAGCGATCGGTCTTTAGGCAACTTCAATGCTGGAGACTTCACAGCAGGCGTCTTCGATGATTTCTTGGTAGCCGTCTTTTTAGACGGCTTTGCGGTTGGAACCTGTCTCATCGCATTCTCCTTAAAACTCTTTACTATCTCTTCTGGTTACCCAGCTGCCGTCATGAAGTCAAAAAAACAGCGTCGCTTCCTTATCGGAAAGCGACGCTAATTTCGATTCTAACGTTGTCACCACAGAAGTGCTGCCGAGACGACGGTGTTATTTACCAAAACTATGGAGAAACGGACTCTTTCGTCTGTTCACGTTTGATGCTTCCCTCGGTATCCGCTGGTTCTTGCGTTCCCGTTTTTAGGACAGCGTCCAAGTTTTTGACCGTTGTCGGTCTGCCATTCAATTGGGCGACCTTAGAGACAGGCGGTGGTACTGGAATCAAAACTTTTTGCAGAGAAACTTTGTTCTGAACCGCATAAAGATCAGCTGCAACGTTGAGCGCCTCTTGAATTTCGGCACGCTTTAAATATTCAGCAAGTTTCTCGTCTTTGCCGAACTGTTTTTTGGAATCGTTTTCTTCCTTGCGCTCTTTTGATTCCTTCAGCGAATCCGAAAGCTTTACAGTCTTGCCGCGTGCTTTCGCTTTTTTAATCTCGCCTGCGATCTTTGCGAACTCGGGATTCTTCGCAACCCGCGCGGCCGCGCGTGTTTTCAACTGATCGAGATCGCCTTTAGAAATTTCCATCCATGCTTCAGCGCCAACCGGTACTTTCGCTTCTTTTGAGCGGAACTCGGCAATCGCCTTCGGTTTGAGCGAGTAGTCGAGGCTCTTCTCGCCAATTTCTTCGGTCGCAAATGCGCTTGGGAAAACGACGTCGCCTTCAACACCACGCCACTGCGTAGAGAATCCGCTTGGAGTAAAGAACCATCCAACGGTTGTCTTCACGGCGCCAAGACCAGGAGGCAATTCCTGAACCGACTGAACGCTACCCTTACCGAACGTATGATCTCCGCCGACGATGACGGCGCGGTTATAATCCTTCAATGTGCCCGCAACAATCTCGCTAGCCGAAGCCGAAATTCGACTCGTGAGAACCACGAGCGGACCCGGCCAATCGACTGCAGTATCACGATCTGCGAGCGTCAACGCCGGTCCCTCGGGATCACGATTCGAAGACTGTTTTACAACGTTACCAATTTTGAAGAAGAGCCCAGCGATTTTGACAGCGTCATCAAGTGAACCGCCGCCATTTGTCGAGAAATCGACAACCATCGCCTTTGCTCCCTTTTCACGAGCTTCTGTAATCAGTTTTTTCATATCGGAAGCAGCCGAGCGCCCACCACGACGACCATCCGAATAGAACGACGGCAGATTTAAAACCGCCAGCTGCACGGCTTTGCCGTCGATCTCGCGAGTCTGCATCGAAAGCTGAGCCGCATCTTCCTCGAGTTTGATTTTGTCGCGTGAAAGCGTGACTGCAAGTCGCTCTTTCGAACCATCGACCTTCTGACGAAGAAGCTGAAGGCGAACTTTTGTTCCCGCCTTGCCGCGAATACGTCGAACAACTTCGCGAAGTTCCATTTCGACCACATTTTCGAACTGCTCTTCAATGCCATCCGCTTTTATTTGTCCAACAGCGACAATCTTATCTTGCGGCTGAACCAAACCAGAAGATTTAGCGCTTCCGCCATCAATCAACTGCTCGACAACAGTGAATCCATCCTGCGACGAGAGC
>JAYSST010000316.1:0-1571 GCA_043720435.1 Bdellovibrionales bacterium | reverse complement strand
CTTGTTCGCTACGAAATGGGAGTTCAGGAAGCATATAAGAAAAATCTTCCGGACGATCCGATCGTGAAAGAGCGAATTCGTCAGGAGATTTACAAGGGCCTCATCGAACGCGAAATCGGCAAAAAGGTTTCCGAAATCAAAGTGACCGATGCCGAAATGCAGGCTTACTACAAAAAGAGTCCCGAGATTCGCACTAGCCATATTCTGATCGAGTACCGTCCAGACGCGAACGAAGAACAGAAGAAGGCGGCGAAAGAACGCGCGAACGAAATCTATTCTGAAGTCGATAAGGGCAAACGTTCATTCGATGAATACGTCGGTCTTTATACAGACGATGTACTCTCGAAGAAAACGGGCGGCGATGTTGGTTGGCAAACGGCTCTCACACTCGTCCCTAACTATTACAACACTGCTTTGAACATGAAGAACAATGAAGTGAAGGGTTTGATCGAAACTCAGTACGGCTTTCACATCGTTAAGAAAACTGGACAGCGTCCCTACCCAGAAGCGAACAAACGCACAATTCGCGCTGCGGTCTTTGATAACAAACGTCGTCAACTTTTCGACGCCTACTTCGCAGGGCTGAAGAAACAGTACCCAGTGAAAGTGAACAAAGACAAAATCAAGTGATGGATTTCCGAAAGCGAAACGACTTTTTTTCAACCTTGGCGCTTAGCTTTTTGCTAGGCGTTTTTGTTTCTAGCAACTCCGCCTGCACCCGAAAAGAATCGCGACTCGCGAGTCGCACGGTTCTCGAAGTCAACGGGCGCGCCGTGACGACAAAAGAATTCTCAGAATATCTCGCTCGTCGTTTGCGCAACCGTGACGCACTTACTGTTAAAGATCCGCAGCTTTTCGAAAAGGCGAAGAACGACGTAGCGGAATCTTTACTGCTGCAGGTCATCAGCGAACAATGGGCGGCGAAAAACAAAATTGCTGTGACTCCGGAAGACGTCGAGCGACGCGTGTCTCAGGTTCGCGCCGAGTACACCGACGAACTTGGCTTTCGTAAAATGTTGGCTGAAGAAAATATTTCCATCGACGTTTGGAAAGTGGACCTTGCTCAGAGTTTGCTTCGAAGACGAGTTTACGACGAGGTTACGAAAGATTTGACCGAACCTACTGACGCGGAACTCAAGGCCTACTATGAGTCTAACAAGAAAGACTATCAACGCGGTGCTCGCATACGCCTTCGACAGATCGTTTTAGAAAAAGAAGAGGACGCAAAAAGCGTTTACGAAGAAGTCGCAAAGGGTCGCGACATTGGAGCATTGGCGAAGCAGTTCTCTGTGATGCCAGAAGCTGCCGAGAGCGGCGACACAGGCTGGATTGAAAAGGGTATCCTCGAAGTCTTTGACCAGGCGTTTAAATTGCCGGTGAACGGCAAAAGCAAGATCGTGAAAAGTGCCTACGGCTGGCACATCTATCAGGTCATCGGTAAAGAGACGGAAAAGAAATTAACGATGGAACAAGTAAAGCCATCGATCGTACGCGAAATTAAGGAGCGCCGCGCCCAGATACGTTTTGCGCGCTGGCTCGAAGAACAGATTCGGTCCTCGACCGTGAAGCGA
>JAYSST010000315.1:0-9935 GCA_043720435.1 Bdellovibrionales bacterium | reverse complement strand
GCGAACCTAGTTGGGCAGTCTGGCGCTCCTTCCGCCTGAGCAACGTGAGTCATCGCTAACGATACTATGAGAAGCAAGCGGTCCATTTGGTTCTATCGGAATTGCAGCGAAAAAAAATCAATCGATCGCAGGCGCACCGACTTCAGACCAGCCTATACGTTCTGAGGCAGCCTGGGTTGAGGACGCTTTTGCCGATTTGAAAAAGTGGCCGCATGAGCGCAGATTGTTAAGGACCGTTCTCAGGAATTTGTTTCGTCGTCGCCGAAACCGATGTCGTCGTCGTGAATGAGAAGTTCAAAGCGCGAGATCTTGCTGCGCAGGTGATCCACGATTTTCTTCTGCATCTCGAAATCTGGTGTTCGAACTCTTTCGAAGAAAACGAAGTCGTCGATGTTACCGTCTGCGGACGTACCGTTTCGCAGACGGCAGCTGATACTGATGTATTCTTCGATATCTAATTTCGCTCGAGCTTCAGCGATTGCCAGCTCGGGCGAGAAGAGCTCTTGCGGTTCTGGCGAAAAAATTTCGACAAGGGTAAAAGGGATCTTGCGCGCGCGCCGGCGGCGTCGATCGATGATCGCGGTTTCGGTGAACTCGAGTACAAAGCGAATCGAAAGAATGTAATACAACTGTGCGAGTAGAATCAGAGTAAAAACAAGAAATACGAGTCCAGCTATCAAAAGCGCCAGCTTATCGCTGAAGATGACGCTCGGGTTGGCTTCCGTGCCGATCATAACGACGATCGCAAGCAATGTGAAAAGGCTCGCGAATGCGGCTCTTGCCGCCTGCCATTTTTTTGCTGGGTGAACTTCGAAACCGATCATCGGTGCGTGAGTTTGCGCAGGCCCTGAATTGCGACCTTCACTGTCTCATCATCAACGTGCGGAGCAAAACAAATTCCGAAGAAGAACGCGAACAACGCTTTGATGCCAGCTGCCGGAAGCTCGGGAAATAGTTTCTGAAGCTTTTTTAGGTACGCACTTTCGAGATTCCGAATCGCCTGCCCAATTTCTGTCGGACGATCGCGGTGCAATAAATAAAAATTGCAGAGATGCGGAGCCTGCATCGCGACTTCTCGCGAGAGCTTTACGGTTTCGGCCCACTTACCGTCTCTCCACAGCGCTACACGATCAGGACCTGTCGCGATGATTTCTTCACCGATCACATTGATCGCTTCACTTAGAATTGCGGTTTTTGAGCGTCCAAAATGGTAATAAATCAGACTTCGGGTGATGCCCGACTTTCTCGAGAGCTCGGACATCGTCCACTTGAGATTGCCTTTACGAAAGTCGAGTTCGAGCGCGGCGTTCAAAACTTTCCAGAAAGTCGAATCGCGATCTTTCATCTTCTGGCGTTTGCGGCGATTGGACGGACGTACCGCCGGATTACCGGATTTTTCATCGTCTTCCAAATTTTTTAACGGCTCGCTCAAGCAGTGCCCCCAGCGCATCTGGCAATGAAAACATATTGTACAAGAAACTCGATAAATGTTGAACTAAAGCTCATGAAACAATCGAAATTAATTATCATTACCATTCTTGCTACATTTACGACTTTTGGCGTCTTGTCCTCGAGCTCGGTCGAAGCGGCCGATCCGGGCGGAACCCCGCCACCACGACGGAAAGTTACGCGCGAGGCCTACCGTGCCGAACTCGACGCGTTGATGACGGAACACAAGGTCGCTTGCAAAATTTCGCTCGATTGCGAGGCTTTGCCTCTTGGTGTCAAAGCCTGCGGCGGGCCTACGGAATTCATCGTCTTGAGCAAAGGCACTAAAGCAAAGATGCAGGACGCCCTCACCGATCTCACGAAAACCATCAACGAGATGGATACGGCTGCGAATCAGGGAATGATGGGTACCTGCCAGGCCCTTGAAAAACCAGAAGTGGCATGTAGCAGCGGAAGTTGCGCGAAGGTTGCTGCCAAGAAATAGTCGCGCCCGGGTTCAAGAATCTGTGCGAGTTAAAATTTCGTGCGGAGCGGTCCAGACTTCACGTCTTCAGCAAAGGCACGCATCAATTTTCTGGTTTCATCCGGAATATTCGCGAAGCGGTGATCTTCAAAACACGCAACTGGCAACACATCGATTGTCGTACCCAACATGACAGCACCTTTTGCGCTTCGTACGTCGATTTCTTTAAAGCGACGGTTGGCTGCGCCGATTCCGATTTTTTCTGCGAGTTCAAGCGCACGAACCGCGGTGACTCCGCGAAGAATGCGATCGTAACTTGGAACGACAAGCATTCCGTCTTTATCGATGATTGCGAAATTTTCTGTCGAGCCTTCTGCGATAAATCCCTCTTCGTCATGACTGATCACAAAATCGATCTTTCGATCTAGCGCTTCTTTCTTCATCATCACGTTAGGCAGGTAATTGCAGCTCTTTGTTCGCGCGTAGAAACTTTCTTTCACACGCGTGACCGAACGGCCTGTGGTGACGCCTTGATCGTACTTGGCTTGAGGCGGAGCATTGAAAGTCGTAATTGCGCAGTAAGTCTGTGTTCCGATTGTTTCAAAAGGATTGGTTGTAAATCCGCCTGGGCCACGTGAAATGAACAATCGAACAAGTCCCGTCGTGAGGCCACTCACCCGAATCGTTTCCAAAATCGTTTCAGCGAGCTCGGAACGTGTCATCGGTGGTTTCAATGCGATCGAGTTCATCGACACTTCGAGCCGTTCAAGATGTCGTTCGAGTGCATAAACATCGCCGTCGACAAATTTTACGGCTTCGAAAACAGCGTCGCCCCGGTGCACCATGTGATCGTCAACCGGCACCACCATGTGATGCGTTTCCGTCGTGACACCGCCGAGGAAACTCGAGAAAAATGCGCGGTAATCTTCACGAGATCCACTCGAGCGACTTTTAAGGGCTTCCAAAAAGAGTGTGTCGTTCAATCGTTTCATGCTTAGTATTGAACCATATGGAATTTTGGCAGGCATTGATTTTAGCCGTCATCGAAGGTTTGACCGAGTACCTTCCTGTCAGCTCCACCGGCCACATCATTCTCGGTTCAGCGCTTATGGGCATTGAGGGCCACGAATTCGTAAAGGATTATACTGTCGTTGTTCAATTCGGAGCAATTCTCTCGGTTCTTGTCGTTTATCGCGAGCGATTGATGTCGGCCCTTCGTCGAGGTTCGCCCGTCTACCTCCTTCTATTTCTCTCGTTCTTACCCGCCGCATTTTTCGGTCTTTTATTCGGTAAAAAAATCGACGCGTTACTCGGCGATGTGGCCGTCGTTGGCTGGTCGTTGCTTATTGGCGGAGTTATCCTTTTATTTTTCGATCGAATTGCGAAGCGTCTTGAGAAACTAAGTTTCGAGCAAGACGGCCTCAAAATACCTTTCAGAGATGGAGTCCTCATCGGCTTTGCTCAATGCTTGGCATTGGTGCCAGGAGTTTCTCGTTCTGGCGCTTCGATCGCAGGCGCCCTTGCGCTTGGGTACAGTCGAAAAACAGCCGCAGAATTTTCATTCTTTCTGGCGGTCCCAACCTTAACTGCAGCCACCGCCTATAAGCTCGTGACAATGGGGCCTTTACTTAATCGGCACACCCTACCGATTTTAATTGTCGGCAACGTCGTGTCATTTGCGGTCGGAATTTTAGCTATCAAATCGTTTATAGGGTTTCTCGAGCGGCGCGGTTTTTTCTGGTTTGGAATTTATCGAATTGTCATCGGAGGATTGATTCTTGCCATTGTTCTCTCTGGTCACTCATTAAAAGTGTTAGACTAAGCACATACCGACGAGGGGAACCGTGGACCAAAGCGAGACTCAGACAATCGTGTTTTTTGACGGCTACTGCGGCCTCTGCAGCAGTTCGGTCGACTTTTTAATTGAACGAGATCGCGGGCGCAAACTCGTATATTCGCCACTTCAAGGCGAAACTGCTCGCAGTCTTCTCAACGAAAAACAGCGAAACGATCTCGATTCGGTTGTCGTGATCACGCGCGATCCTTTGAACGGCATCACCGCACATTATTTAAAAAGCGACGCTTTGCTGTTCGCGAGCGGTAAATTGAGTCCCGGTTGGTCAGCGCTCGCGAAAGTATTGCGTGTTTTTCCGCGACCGCTTCGCGACATGGTGTATGATCTCATCGCGCGCAATCGATTTAAACTGTTCGGCAAGCGCGAGTCATGTCGTCTGCCAACGATCGAAGAAAGAAAACTTTTTTTACCGTGAATCGTGAAAGACGAAAGTCGGCATTTCAAAATCAGCCTTTTCCAGCCGTGTTAGCTGTTTGTCTCGCGGTTTTTTTAATGGTGGTGCCTTCATGTTCTTCTCTTGAAGAAGAGGATGACGTTGAAACCCAACCACTGAAAACTTTTTCGGCCGACAGTTTTCATCAGCAAAAAGAAAAACCGAAATGTAAGTTTCTACTCGATTCTTATTGCAACTACCTTTACTCGCCCGAAGTACTTGGCAATCTCGAAGTGAAGCGCGGAAAAGGATCCAGGTCGAATACCAGAGTTTTGCAGGGCGAAACCGTCAACGAATTTACCCAAGTCTTCTTTCAATATTCAAAAGCGAAGATCCGCAACCAGCGCTTTCTGCCGCGCGATTTTTATCGCTCACTCGTTCAAGACGGTTATTTTTCGAAACTGCAAGAGTTCCTCAGTCGTAAGTCACGAAAGTCCATGAGTATCGCCAATCGTATGCAGATTGAGAAAATCGACTACGAACTTGGCTCGATCTGGTCCGCCAGTATCAACGAAACGATTTTAACCAGAATGATTTTGAAGTTTCCCGGGTACCACCAGATCTCGGATCGCATGATGCCGATCGAGCTTTCGCTCGAAAATCGCCGCATCAGAAGAAACCTAATCTCTGAAATTTCTCGTGCCATTTGGCGAGATGACGCTAATTGGAAGAAAGTTGAGCTTGGATTTCAACGCCTGCAATCAAGTTACATCCGGATGATCGGAAAGCTCGACGTGCCTTCGAGCATAAAGTCCGAATGGAGCAAAAGAATTTCAGATATCAAGATCATCTTACCCGGATCGATACCTGCGATTTCAAACGAAGAATGTTCGTCGACCACTGTCAACGCGTATTATTACAGCCACCTCAACGTCTTGACCGTTTGTGCCGGCGACTTTAACAGCGAAGACATCATTCAGACCGTCGCACACGAGATGGGTCATGCACTCGCTATCGATCGCTCTCATTATTTATTTCAGCAAAACTCGGCCTTCGGAAAAGCGCTTGGTACCCTTCGAACAAACGTCTGCGAACCCAAAAAGTTTTCGTGCGATCAATGGCAACAATACAAAGCGAAATTTGATCCGCTATTGAAGTCGCTCGACGGATTCAGGCCCGAAGTTCCCGAGTTTCAAAGCTGTTTAAGGCGCCACGCGGTTTCAAAAACCCTGGAAGCTCCCGACATCGAACGATTTTCTCGATCAATCATCAAAGACCGAATTTCGTCCCTGGCTTCAAGCGATCGTTTTTTACGAATTACAAAATCCGAAGTTCCCATGCGCAGCGGAAAGCCGCAGAAAAACCCGAACTACCTTAACCCGTGCGCATACTACATGTGGAGCCAGGGCGAGGAACCGATTGATGACGAGCTGACAACACTCGTTTATTTTACCGCCGAGTACCGGTGCAGCGCGCATAAGCCACCAGCGGAGCGACTTAAAAATTCGATCGACTTAGCCAAACAGCTTTCGACTCAAATTTTGGAAAAATCAATCGAGATTGAAGGCGCCTACTCTTCGCGGGATCAACTCGAGCTCGAGGGCTACGCATCGACCAATTCCGAGCGCTTTGCGGACGTCATCGGCAGTTACGCGATGGCCGAACTGCTCTTAGAAATTCCCGATAAATGGGATCGACAGAATAAATTTTTGGCGAGCAGCTCTTGGCAATGTTCCGAACCGTCTCTCGCGAGTCACTTTCCAGAAGAAAGTGCAATCGAAAAAGAATATTCTTCGGACGACCACACCGAGGGTGATTTGCGGCGCAAAGAACTGCTATCGTTTCCGATACGCGAAGCGATCGCCTGCGAAAAAGATTTTGAAGTAAAAGAATGCAGCCTTAAGTTTAGATAGGCGCCGGCAAGCGAGTTAGCGAACCGGTAGTGTCGGTAAACCGCCTGATGATCCACTGATCCGACTCGCCTGAAGACGCCCCAGAACGGCCGCACGATTCCGAACGGTCACATCAAGAACTTTTACTCCGCCAACCGTTGCAAGGCTGCCCGACAATGACAAAATCATTCCGCCTGGAACACCAGAACCGGTACTTCCGCTTTCACGCATCAGAATTTCACCAGTCTGTTTGTTGTAGTCGACGACGAGGGACCACTCGAGTGTGCCGGCCGGCGCATCCAACCGTCGATACTGAGCACTGAGGATCGGACGAGATCCGCCCGCTTCCATTGGACGCTCGATTATCACCATTGCGATTTCAACGCCGTAGTCGTTGCCATTCACGGATTGCATCCGGCCCTGGTACCGTCCTTCGACGGCTCCGTAGATGCGCATGAAGCGCTCGCGATACTCCGTTTGTTCTCCGGCAGTCGGTGCAGAAGATGCGGTCGAAGTTCGAACCGCTGAGAGCGTTCCCCAAACTCCTCCTTCGCGGGTGAGTTCAACCGTCATTTGTCCACTTGCCACATTCCCGCGGACCGAAAGAATCTTTTTGTTCGCTGCTGTTGAATCCAACTCACCTGCTAAAGTCAGAAGTCCACTGCGATCGTAAGCTCCGGACAGTGCAATCATATCGCTCTCAGTGACAAATTCATTCGGTTGAAATTTTCCGCGCAAGATCGGCGCAAGGATCGCAGTCCCATCGGGATTTTTTCCCTGCTGAACGTAAACCACAAAAAGCGTCAGCTCGCCTTCGAAACTCGCGAGGCCTGACGACGGGTTCGACACAGTCCCCGACCATGTGCCGTGCACGCCTGAATACAAATTCTCAAGCGCCTTTTGATCTCGGGCCTGTTGCGCGCGAAGGTCATCGCCGGAATTTCCAGAACCCCCAGAGCACGCGGAAAAAACTAGAATAGATAAAACAAAAAACGTCGCTCGTACTTTCGCGCTGAGATTTAAACCCAAAGTCTTCTGCATTACTCGCTCCTCTTTGCGCCGCCACTCGGCAGCGTATTTTTCACTAATTCGTCGCGCACGGCAGCCCACTGATTGAGTGCGATCATATAATCCCCGACAGCGCGCGCTCGCTTTTGTTGGGCATCGAAAAGTTCGTTGAAGGCACGGATAAGCTCGACCAGCGGAGTCCGCCCCTGCCGATACGCAGATTCCATTTCGCGAACGACACGAGCTCGCTGAGTCACGATCTGAATCGACGATAGCGCGTTGTCTCGATACGCGATCGCGAACCGTTCTGCACCGTAAATTGAATCGTCGATTTTGTTCTGGTCGCTTCGAAACTGGAGTTGCGAAAGCTCAAATCCCGCTTCTGCTTCGGCCCGTTGGCCCCGAAACAACGCAGAATCAAGCGGCAATTCAAATTCGACTCCAACAGAATAAGTCGGTTTCGCGCTCGACGACATTTTTGAGAACGAAACGTCGTTTGTTTCATCAACCCCAGTCGAGCGCGCGCGTGCAACCAAATCAAGCCGCGGTCGACTCTGGCTGCGAGCCACCGTGCGATTTTTTTCTGAGTTCTCCATCGCAATCTTCGACATTATCACCGGTCGAAGTTTCGATACATCGGCCGCCGCTAGCGTCGGAATCGGTGGAATATCCAAGGCTTCAGTTGTCGCTGCCTGAAAAATTAACGGCTCCTTTCGATCGATCAGTAAATTCGAACGAAGCGAATCGATGGCGCCCAAATACGTCGCGGAATTTAGCTTCACACTTTTATCGAACGCTTCAAATTCAGCCTCGAGACGTGGAAGTTCACCCGGAGTTGAGAGGCTATAACCCGCCTTGCGACGTACAGCTTTTACGAGCTCTTGATACTTGTCACGAGCAGCGGTTGTTTCACGAAGTTGAGTTTCGGCGACGTAAGCATTCCAGAATAGCGAAAGTGAATTCAAAATCGCAGATTCCAGCGCTTCCTCGCGCTGTAGCCTCGCGATCAGCACTTCACCGTTCATCCGGTCAAGAAACGCTCTGTCGGCTTCGCCCAAAATATTATTCCAAAGCGCTTGCCTGATCGAGAGCGTGATCGCATCGAGCGCCGCGTTCGGGCGTCTAAGCGTTGTCGTGAATGTACTCAGCGTCGATTCTTGCGTTATGCGATTATAGTCGAGTGTTACAGTCGTGCCCGTCGAAAATCGTTTCGTCAGCGATGAGATGATGGTCACTGTTTTGTCGCTTGGGTTTCCAGCGCCGGTCAAAGTCAGCGCCTCTGTGTATTCGTAGGTCGGCGCAATTTTCAGAATGAGATCGTAGATCCCGCGCTGTTTTTCGGCGGACGCTTCGCTCTGTTGAGCGCGCAATTCGCTCGCGCGAACATCGAGACTTTGTTTTGTCGCGAGATTTACAACATCTTGTGGTGCAAGCTGAAGTGCGGCCGCACTTGAGCCAACTAACGTTAAAATGATGGCGGAAAACGAAATCCGCATTTTAGCGAACTTGGACAAGAAAGCCTCCAGAAACTGTCAGCGGATCAAAACCTAAAGACCCGCTTCCATCGCCAAACGGAGAACGGCGAGCCACCGAAGCAACGAGGGCAAATCGATTCGCGACATAGTACGAAAGATCAAGCGCACCAATGACGTAAGGCCGCCGAAAAGACCCGACGACTTCTGAATAGCGAGACGTTTGAACAACCGAAGTTTGTCCAGCTCCGATACGCGCTTCTAAATTCCAATTTGGCGCAAGCGCGATTCCGGTAGCTAAACCGGCTTCAAATCGCAGGGTGTTGAGTGCCACGTCATCGTATCGGAATCCGCTGGGCGCGACCAGCCCCACCTGTTGGCGAGCGTATCCAACAGCTGCGTAGCCGCCGACCGTGACATTGCGTCCAGAAATTCCGCCGAGTTCGAGGGGAAGCCAACGCAGATCCACTTGTCCCAACACGGACGCCGGCAGGCTAGAATAAGTAATTTCTTGCCCCGACGCCAGCGTCGCCGTGCCGTTTGGTTTGTAGGGCTCAAATAGAAACGTAAATCGAAGTGCAGTGCGTTCGATAACGGATTGAGTAACTGCGACTTCCGCTTGCACAGTTGCCGCGGTCGGCTGCACATAGAGCTTATTGACAGTCTCTAAAGCTTTCAAAATCTCGGCGGATTCGTCTGTTTTGGATTGACCCGCATTCCCCGGCTTTGCCGTCCCCTGCTTCGTAGTTTTTGGCACTTCAGTGCGCGAAGCCTCGAGTTCAGACGAAGCCTTTGCGCTCCAGTCAACAGGGGCGATTTCAACCGCGGGTTTTGCTTTTTTCAATACGCGAGCTTCGACTTCGGCAACGCCAAAGACATCGGAAAACAGTATCGCGATCAAAACCAAGGTCATCTGAAGCGTTCGAAGTATCAAAATTCACGTCCGATAGAAAAATTTCGGCAGGCGTCTTGAGAAACGCGCACAAGACCACTTGAAGTCAGACGGTAAAGCTGGCTCGAAAGCGAGCCGGGGAAAAGCCCAAAGACGGCGGCACCGTCCGAAGAGGCCCTGAAATCCGTCACACCTGGGTATCTTCCTGTGCCAATGCCCATTTCAACCGCTTGCTTCGATTCGGGCGGATAGTCGTAATCGTTCGTGAATGCAGAGGCCAAACGGTTTGTTTCGTCGACCTCGAGTGCACGAACAAAAGCCTGTTCGATTTTGTAGCGATGGGTGAGGCCTCCACTTGAATCCGCGACAAAGTTTTCGAAAACGACGACAGCTCGAAGTCCACCTGTTGAAACTTCGCGCCAAAACGCAATGCTCGAAGCGAGTCGACCCTTCAATGGCAGTGCCGCAATCAGCGAACTTGTCGCGGCTCGCGGTTTGAGCGGCGAGACGACGACAATTCGGTTCGAGGTA
>JAYSST010000314.1:0-1574 GCA_043720435.1 Bdellovibrionales bacterium | reverse complement strand
GGATGGAGTCCGGCGAACAGCGGGATTTTGCCAATCGACGGTGCAAGTCCTTGCACGTTATCGAGAACATCGGTCGAAGTTTGTTTTAGTGCGCGTTTGACAAGTCGACTTGCGCGAAGCGGATGCAAAAAGTTTCCAAGAAAAGTCTTTATGAGGTCGAAGACGAGATAAATGAACGAGGCAGCGAGCGAAGCACTGATAATGGATGCCGCGAGAAATTCAGGCGCCGGTCCTTCGCGCATCGTTCGAATCAGCGTCGATAACAAAAGTGTATCGTTTCGTGTGATCAGTGCGAGCAAAAGATTATACGCCACCATCGTCCATAAAATCGCGAGCGTCGAGTACGCCGTGTAGACGGCGGTGTCAGCCATTGCGCCGCCTTTGAGAGAAACAAGGCCGCGATTCTTTAAGTACGGCAGCAGTTCGACTGCGGACCGTTGATTGTAAACAATGTTAAAAAAGCTGGATAAATCGGATTTCCGGAACGGATTAAGGTCGATGACCGCGAGAATTGCTGAAACCCAGAAGAGGTCGTCGAGGCGAGCCCAATGTGGTGCAACCGCAGAGGCGACTGCAAACACAAAAAAGTAGGAAGAAGCGATCGCGAGGAAAGCGAGAGTTCCCAGCGCGCGGCCGCCGGCCATATATATTTTGTCGTCGTGACTTCGAACAGCGAGAGAGAAAAGTCCGAGCTCGAGGGTGAGATTGCTGCGCGCCCCTGTCAGCAACAGTGAAAGGATCGTCTTGATCAAAGTTTTTGCTGTGATCAAGACCGATGCAGCGGAAAAGAAAAAGATGAGGCCGAGAATATAACTTTCTTGAATACGCAGAAATGAAGAGGGGATGTTGACAAGTCCTAGGGCGATAGCACCGAACATAAACGAAAGGGTGACGACGAGAGTACCTAAGGCAAAAAGTACGAACGCCAAGACGGACGGCTCGCCAAGAACTTTTCCTTGAGCCAATGATAACGAATATACTTCTCGAGTCAGCCAGAGCCGTTCGCGCTCGAACATTTCGGTGCGCTTTCGGGCATCTGGCGTCACCAGCAATTCAGCGCCGTCGAGACAGCCTTGAGTTTGCAATTTTTGAACGGTCGAGAAAAAAGTTTTGAAGGGAACGCGGCCATATGTGCGATGCAGTTCTTCTAGAATATCTGGAATGGTTCGCGAGCCGTCGAGCATGGGAAGAATTTTAGTTGCTGCTGATGGCAGCGATACTTGCTTGCTGCCGTCACTGAGCTCGTACAAGAACGAAGAACCGTCGGTCGAAACGAGGGAGCTGAAGATTTGCCCGGATTTTAATCGTGGCCGCGAGTGCTGAAGCGAATCAATGGATGTCATACCGTATTCTAGCGAGACGATAGGCCTCGGAATCAAAGGAAAAAGAAGCGATGCATGGTTGACGTAGGGGCTGCCGGAAGGTGCAATCGACTGCATGGCAGGAATAGCGGATAGCCTCCGAAAAGTGACCGCGGGAATTTTGAAATCAATTGGTTTGCAGTCGAGCGATTCTCTTGAAAAGAAAGTGCCGTCGCTCGACGAACTCGAGACCGGACTAAGGTCGAGTGCAAT
>JAYSST010000313.1:0-3778 GCA_043720435.1 Bdellovibrionales bacterium | reverse complement strand
TCTTTCGTGCATGTCATACCCAGTTTCACTCTCACAAATCTCGTGTCCGTCCTGCCAGGGACCTGTTACTCCCGTCCGACTTCGTTGCCGGCCATGCGATCTAACGATTGAAGGGCACTTCACCACTTCAGAATTTGCGTCCCTTGCCGCTGACGATCTGCACTTTCTTCGGATCTTCGTACATTGCGAAGGGAGCATTCGAGAAATGGAATCGGCACTCGGCCTTAGCTATCCCACAATTAAGTCTCGCCTCGCAAATTTAAAGAAGCGTCTGACTCATGATGGGGGCCCGCCGGTGGAGCCCAAGGTCGAATCGGCTCTTCAAAGCAATCACCTTTATCGCAATGTGGATCAAGTGCTAACAGCACTCGAAAAAGGCGAAATTAATCACGCCGATTCGTTGAAACTTATTAAAAAATTGAAATAGCACAACCAACTGGAGCTACACATGAAAGAAGAAATTCGCCGCATTCTAGATATGAACAAAAGCGGAACGATCACGGAAGAACAGGCCACCGAACTTTTAGCGGCGCTGACCGAGAGAGATACCGACAATTCGGCCAGCGGCGACGCCCCAGTTTTCGGCAGCTCGCAAACTGAAAATCGATCTGTTTTATCGAAGGTCGACCGGGTCGATGGCTCCGAGTTTGTTTTTGCAGACAACTCGATCAACGTATCTTCGCTCAGCGGTTTGCGTCTTCGAAAATCTCACATGCGAGACAACTCGATCAACGCGAGTAAGATTTCTGGAGTTGAAATGGAAAATGCTCAATTCACCGACTGCGCGATTCACGGTAGCGCGCTCGACGATATCCAGATTAAGCAGGCGCAGATTTCTGATGTTGCATTTAACGGTTCGAAAGTCTCGCATCTCGCTCTAACTGACCAATGCTCGCTAACAGATGCCAAGTTCGATGGTTGCTCGGTGAAAAACTTGTCATTATCGAATCAATCGCGAATTCAAGACTCGAAGTTCATGGGCATCAGCGCAACTTCGGTCAAGCTCGTTAAATCTTCGATTGAAGACGTAAGTTTTGAAGGCGTCGCTATTCAGGAACTGCAGATGAAGAATTCGCACTGGCAAGACGTTGCTCAGCAAGCCGTTCGCTACGATTCAGTCGAATTCGTCGACTCTGGTTTTCGCGATTGTCATATCAGTGGTCGCGACCGCAAATCGCAAGTCGGATTCAAGAACGTGAAATTTCAAAACTCACATTTCGAAGACGTAAAAATCAAAGACTGCCTGTTCGAAAACGTCATCTTCGTCGATTTGAATCTTCGAGGCATAAAGCTCGAGGGACTAGAACTGCGGGGCAAAACTATCCGTACGGCAGATGAACTTCTGAAAGAAGCTATTAAGCGAGCGTGACATTCGTCTAGAGCGGGAATTTAAAATGGTCTTCGTAACCGATCTTAACGGAAGGTTTACCTGAATTGAGAGACACTAAAGTTGCCCGTACATCAACCCTAGGGAGTCAGAGAATGAAAAAGTTAACGCTCGTTATGCTCGCGGCTTTTAGTTTAACGTTTCTTCCAGAAGAGTCACATGCAGCATCTAGCGCCGATGGCGGCTTCATGCTGGGGGTCAGCTTCATGAAGCTCGATACGAGCACCTCCGGGCCATCGCTGGGTAACAACGACTCTTCGACAACCGTTTTGGATTTAAAAGCTGGAACCACTTTATCGGGCGGGATTTACGTCGGCGGCATATACGACATGCGAACCGACGAGACCAACGGTTCGAAGCAAGAACGAACAGGCTTCGGCGCCACCATTGGATATCACAATGCTGGTTGGTTCATCGACGGCTCTTATTACTTTAGTTCGAAGATCAAATTGACCAGCGGATCAGAGCTTAAAGAGGGCTCTGGCTTCGGCGTCGATGTCGGTCATAACTTTGAAGTGACTTCGAACATTTATCTTGGCCTTCAGGTTTCGTACAAATCGTTTACTTACACAAAGTTGAATGCGGCTGACGAGACTAATAAAATTAAGTCCGAACTTATGCCGATGCTGAACGTCGGCGTAACCTTCTAAAGGTACCCGGTTCTTTTTGCAGAAGCGCTGCGGCGCCACGGCGCGCCGCTTCTGCAAAAAGAACCGGGTACCGCAGTTACCAGTCCGTAGGGAAATAATCCTTCAGGAATTTTCCTGACCAGTGCTTGCCGGTCAGGATGCCGTCAAAGAACGGATCGCAAACTCTGGCCGCGCCATCGACGATGTCGAGCGGCGGCTGGAAATCATGAACTTCTTCTTTCATCTTTGCTAATTGCGCCGGGTCCTCATCTGTCACCCATCCCGTATCGACGGCATTCATATAGATGCCGTCTTTCGCAAGATCGCTGGCCGAAGTATGAGTAAGCATGTTGAGTGCCGCCTTAGCCATGTTCGTGTGCGGATGTCTGTCACTCTTAGTAAAGCGATAGAATTTACCTTCCATCGCACTGACGTTCACAATGTGCTTCTTGCCAGTGTTGTCCCGTCTCATAACGTTTGCTAAACGGCTGCACAGAATGAATGGCGCGACCGCGTTCACCAACTGTACTTCAAGCATTTCGGGCGTCGGAACATCGGCGATCTTCATTCTCCAGCTATTCTGATTTCTTAAGTCGACCTGCTGAAGGTCGGCGTCGAGATTTCCTTCAGGAAAAACTTCTGGCGCGGTAATCGAACGATCGAACGAATATGGAATTTGAGAAAGCTGCGCCGACGAACGAATACCAATGCCCGGTCCTTGATCGTGCCATGCGACAGGAGCATTTCGATCATTCCAGTTTACTGGGAGCGCCGCTTCGGTGCTGGTCGCACGAAATCCCGAAAGCTGTCGCTTACAATCTTCATAAGTCTTCAAAATACCCTGCACCTCAGGCGCGAGCTTTTCGTGCGGCGTATTTTCACCTGGCATCATGTGCGCGTAAAATCCGGGCGGTCGGCGCACGGTTTGAGCCGCGTTGTTAATCAAAATGTCGAGACGATCGAGATGTTTCTCCATGAACTGCGTGAAAATTTCGACACTCGGAGTATGCCGCAGATCGAGGCCGAAGATCTCGAAACGATGACCCCACTCTTTGAAGTCCGCCTCTTTCGCAAATCGCTCAGCCGAGTCGACCGGAAATCGAGTCGTTGCAATCACACGCGCTCCCGCACGAAGCATCATGACCGTCGCGTAGTAGCCAATTTTTAAACGCGAGCCGGTAATAAGAACTGTTTGTCCTTCGAGAGAGGCAGTTTGATATCGTTTCGCATAGTTGAACGTCGCGCACGACGGACACATTGAATCGTAGAAAAAATGAAGCTTCGTAAATTCGGCTTTGCAGACATAACAGTTGCGAGCGGATTTTAATTCTGGCCCGTGGCTTTCTTGAGCGTCGGGTGAAACTAAGGCAGGCAACGAAAAGACGGTGTTAAGACGAGCTTCACGGATGCCGGTACTCGCCCGCGCTTTTCGATCGAGCTTCATGATCGCTCGGCGGCGCGCATTGTCGATTTTCTTGTTTCGGATTCGTATCTCGTCTTTTGCCGGTCGCGAAAGTCGCCCAGCCGACGCCATTAAGTTCACGCGGAGTTCGTTGGGAAGTTCCGCAAACATCTGGTTGTCGCGCACCAAAGCCTCGAGAACCTCGGTCGCTCTTCGAATGTCTTCAGCCGATACACTCGGCGTGTTCGACGTTGCGGTTTTGTCTTCCGGTGTGACTTCCATGGGCCCCTTTTCGAGAGCCCCGGTTCTAGCGAAACGACTTCAAGGCCGCATCATAATTCGGTTCCTGAGCAATCTCTG
>JAYSST010000312.1:0-3779 GCA_043720435.1 Bdellovibrionales bacterium | reverse complement strand
TGATACTCCTTCTTATTCTGGGAAAGCACGAGGCCGCATGGAGCGATGCTGCCGACGTTTATCTGCCGCCGCCAGAAAAATTGCTTGGTTCCATTATTAAATTCGGTCCGGAAACCGAATCTAACGTCTTCGGAACAATCGATGAGCTTTGCCGCGCGAACCTAATCGGTGATGTTGAACTCCGCGCGAATCGAAGACAACGTCCTAAGTATTGTTCGTTGCCGTCGATGGTCGCTGCCTACAAAAAGTTGTCAGTGGTCGTTTTTAAGAGCGGAGACGATGTTGATTTCGGCGAGCCCGTTTCAACCGCGAGTCCTTGGGATTTGCGACATCTGATTGCAGGCGGCTTTATGACGTTTCCCGATCGGACCGGCGAATCCAGCTCGTCTCGCGGTTTGCAGGACGTCGTTTCGCTCTTTGTTCAGCGATCGCAAATAGTTTCAGAACTTCGAAAGTTGCAGACAAAAACATCTTTGCTTTCTGTTGGTCGTCCTCGCGACGTTCGGCAAATCGTCCTCATTCCGAGTCTTCAGGCCTACATTCAGTCGTCCACTCAGCTTGGTGCAATGATCCGAACGTACGGTTCAATTCAATGCCGGAAGGAAGAAACGCTTTGCAGACAACTGCGAAGCAAACTCGGGAGCGCGATCGAATCGGTTTCACGTCCTCACGCAGAACGCATCACGAGTATTCAGTCGCGGCTTATGTCGGCAACCGACGAAACCGCGCCGGAACGCCTCAGACGACTTCGAGCTATTATTGAGTTCGCTAAAAGATTGAACGAGGCCGAGCGAACCGGTCAAGCACTTGCGCGAGAAGAAGTTGAGATCCGAATCAAGAGTCTCGTTGAAGACGGCCAAGGATTTTTCGGCGATGAAGGTTATCAAAATCTCGCACGAACGATGGTCTCTGTTGTCGAGGCGGTCAGTGTCGTCGAACAGCTCGAGATGTTATCTCAAGACCGTGCAGCGCTCAGCGCATCGCGACGTGCGATCGCTGTTTCGGCTCTGAATCCTGCCGTCAAAGCGTCGGTCGATTCGATTGAGCGAGCGCTGTCAATTTTTGCGATCAAAGAAAATGTCGGAGGACTGGGTTTATGAAAAGCGCCAACACACTTACTAGCGCAGCCGCGATTCTACTTTCACTCCTACTTTCGGCCTGCGGCGGAAACAATTCGAGTGATGGTCCGCTGAAACTGATTCCAAGCGTACAGCTTCCAACCGGGAAGCCGGATTCTATCGAATCGTTTATTCTCGAGGACTTGGCGGGTCAGCCGCTAATTACTTTCGTCGAATTTCCAGGCGAGACAATCGTCACCGTACGTGACGGTGACGGCGTTCGGACGGAGTCATTGCGCGTTCAAATCGACGAGCAGAACACGCGAACGATTCAACGTGCAAAACCGGGTGAGGATTGGGCGAAGCAATATGGGCTAGTCGAACCTTCTCGACTTTCAGCCGAGTTTAAGGCGTTCCAGTTCTATTTGAAGTCAGAGTACTATTCCCAAGTGCAAGCGTGCCGAAGTTCGAAGGCCCGGCAAGCCGCGGTTGATTCGATTCGAGCGAAACAAGAGCCGGTTTTGTTTTCGATCCAGGCTCGACGAAAGCATAAGCTTCTAAACTACGAAGCGATATTTGAAATCGATATTCAGACTTCCCGAATTGTCGGGATCACGGTTGACCGAGGTGCAGATGCGATTCTCACAGACGCTGCTTATTTGGCTATCGAGCCGCATTGGGTTCTTGACGGCCGGCCTAGCCACACCTTGCTTGGCCCGCTCGCGAGTTTTGGATTTGACCTGCTTTGCCAGACCAATCGAACCGATCGTGCATACCGTTTTCGCAACAAACCTGACACGTTGTCCCCCGAGGCTGTCGACCGTGAACTCTCAAGATTTGTCGATGTAGACATTCGGTCTCGCCCGCAGATGTTGTCTGTCTACGAGATCTTCACGCGCCGTCGTGCGGTTGAAATCGGACGAATTTCGGACGTCAGTAAATTGGTGCGGTACAAAGCGTCGCAAACAGAAATAAACGATTTTTACTCGAACACGGGGCCATAAATGAAAATTTCTATGATCAATCACGTCATTCGAAAGACAATTCCGGCGATCTCGTGTTTTGCAGCGGTTTGCGTTTTCTCTGAGACCACGATTGCGAAGGTTACTTCAATTGAAAGTTCGTTGAGTTTTGATATTAGCCACACGGCCGCAATGACGTGGCAAAAGCGATCGAAGTTTCGTCACTCCGGGAATTGTTATCCGCTCGGGAAGAGCGATCACCTAGACGCGGCGGTCTCCGAGACCATTAGTGCGAAATCCGTCGCGGTGGGCGTCGGAAATATTTCGACTAATGTCAGTTCTGCACATTACGGTAAAGTAGGAACCTTGAATGCCGAAGCCGTCACAGCGCCAGGAAAAAAGCCAGGTCAGTTCGAAGTTTCAGTAAAATTCACGGATAGCATACTAAGAAATTCCTATCGGAATATCGGCGACTCTAATTGCGTGATTCGCGAATTTCATTGGAGCGTGAGCGCGGTGCAGCTCGACGGTACATTTTCCTACAGCTTCAAAATGCCGGAGAATACATGGCTCGTCGGAGTTTCGTTTTCAGACGTCGCTGCCAATTTGCCGGCGAATATTGTCGGTGATTTGCACGGAGCAAAACGGGAGACGTCGATGTTCATCTGGGCGCGGCCTGGAAGTCAGGTTTCCATTCCAATTAAGATCAGTACTCATTCTGTTAGCGGAACTGTGGCCGCCTTCAAACTAAAAATTGACACATTCCAGACCGAGGATTCGCGCCTTCCGGTGGAACGATGGAGTGAAATTCGAAAAAAGTTTTTCAGGACTGCGGGAAGTTTAAAGTCATCCGAAATGGACGAGGTTTTGCGAGAACTCATCCGTGCCGGCAGTGAGGTGTTGGCGAAAGATTCGGTTTCTGTAGAAATTTCGAAGTCGTTAGGTGCGGCCGAGAATCGACAATTGGTCGACTGGTTGTTTCAGATTGCTAATAGCTCGGATCAGTTCTCGGCGACTTACGACAACCACGTGAAGGCTATGGCGGCCGCGGTCGGATATAAGCTCGCTCTCGCGCTGTTAACGGATCTAAGCGAATTCTGCAAAGACGTCGATGTCTACCTTCCGATGTCGAATCGCACAGTTCGCACATCGGGTTTCATTGCGGCGGGTTACTTCATGAATCGTGACATTCGTCGAATCGAGGAAATCCGGTATCCAGAAATTCGTGCGTACATCGACGGGCTTATGAAGTTCGAATCTACCGGCGCGCTCTATTCTGATATTGCGAGTAAGGATGCAAACTACCTGAAGGTTAAGTCCGGCTATTTAAAAATACTTCGCAGTTCCGAGATTGCGTTTGATGTCTATGGCGACATTCAGCGCGCACTCGACAAAACGCTCGCGGTTTTTAAAACGAACAGTGCGAGTCTTTTACTTAACGATCAAGTTCGTACTGAGCTTGCGCGTCTCAGTCAGATTCAGGCCGCATTTCGCAAGTCGTTCAGAGAAGAGTTCGGAAAGTTCAACATGAAGAATCAAACCCGGATGGAATCGAGCAAACTTTTGGCTCAACTCGACAATCTTGAAGGGCAATCGCAGGAACTAACCGAAAAGTTTCTGTCGCAGGTTAAACTGATATCGCTGACTCCCGAGGATACGAATTCGACACTTCTTGGAATCATGACTTCCCTGCTGGCGCACCAAGTTGGGATTTTTGATGCACCACTGAAATCAGCGTTTGCAGAGCCACTTCGCACCG
>JAYSST010000311.1:0-3780 GCA_043720435.1 Bdellovibrionales bacterium | reverse complement strand
GGAGGCAACATGGATGTCGCTTCCCTGGGGTACGGTGGGTTGGAGTTTGTTCAACCAAGGATGGTTTAAGAGCAGAGCCGTTTCGAGCAGGAAACAGGAGCAAAGGGTCAGCACGCTAGGATTGGCGACTACACTAGGCTTTATCTGTAAACAGCGCAGGATGCGCGTATTGCTCCGATCCACCTACCCGTTTTTTTTCTGGGGCCCGTTTTTTTTCTTCGCGATCCTCGCGACATCGAAGCCGGCAACAGCGGCACAACTTCAAATGATGAAGACCGGTTTGAAGATGATCGAGAAGCAGCCAGAGCAGCAGCTACAAAAATTAGATTCTACAGAGCCTCCGCCCGTTGTACGCGATAAGCGCGTGCTCGATGCGGCTAAGATGTACGAAAAATATTTTTTAGGTCAGATGATGAAGGCGATGCGTTCGACGGTGCATCGATCGGATCTTGAAAAACAATCTATGGGCGAGGGAATTTATCGCGATCAACTCGACGATCAGTACGTCGACACGTGGGGCGAACGCGGGGGCATTGGCTTGGCCGACATGATTCACGACGAACTCATTGGAAAGGCCGAGATGATGAAAATGCGAAGGGCCGCCATGAAAGCGGCTAAGGGCAAAGTTCGCACGCCAATGGCACTGACCGATCGTGATGTGCTGAAGGTTCGTAAGCTTCCAGGTGTAAAAACCGACGGAGCCGGAGGTGTCACCATCGAAACGGTTTTAGTTTCACTCGAAAAGAGCACCGCACGCCCTGAGGATGGACCCGAATCGGTTCGCAGTCCGTGGACCGGGAAAATCACTAAGCTCGAATCGGCAGACGGCAAAGTCGTCTTAGGCCTCGAAACTGCAATCGAAGTTATAGGGTCTTCAACTGACGACGTGAAAGCGGCGCCAGCCGCGGCGAAGCCCGAGCCTGCTCGTAAAGTCGAGCTGGCGTTCGACGGAGTGACGTTTCAGGTAAACGTCGGTGACATTGTTCAAGCGGGTCAGACGGTTGGCCACCTCGGTAAAAGCGCGCGCGGGATTCTTTTGCGGCAGACCTTAGTCCAGGAAGCGAATAGAACGCTCCCTAGCGTAGGAATGTGATTTCTGGTCTTATGGGCTCGTGGATTTCTGTCTCATTGTGATACACTTTTATAGAGCCCTGTTTATTTCAGTGGTGGAGGTTTAATGAAAGTCTCAAATTCAGGCCCAAAGAATGTGGCCGGAAATGCAATTGCGACGACGACCGCAGACGTGGCTAAAGCAGCGCGTAACGGTAAATCAGCAGCGGCCGATGCGCTTGGCGCAACTGTCGGCTCATCGACCAATGTGAATGTTTCTTCGCGTGCGCAGGAATTAAAGCGCGCAAAAGAAATGTCGACTCCAAGCAATGACATTGATGCCGCGAAAGTGGCGCGCCTTCAGGCGATGATTGATAGCGGAGCTTACAAAGTTGATTCGGATGCGATTGCCGAGCGACTTGTCAGCGAACAATTGAAAATGAACGAGTAGGTACCTGGTTCTTTTTGCGGGAGTACTCTCGCGCAAAAGGCTAACCTGGTACCTTTTGGACCTCCGAGCCCTTCAAGGAAGAAAGGCAGCAAAATGAGTCTGTTTAGCAAATTCACAGAAAAGCCAAATGCATCTGAAGCCGTGCTTCCAGGAAGTCGTGATACGGTTTATCGCGAGCTTCTCACTAATCTTGACGATCTAGTTAAAATCTATCGATCCCTTCTTGAAGTGGTTCGAAAAGAAAAAGAAATCTTGGTCGAGAGTCGACTCGATGAGCTCAACGAAAATAATAGGGCCAAAGACACAATGCTCGTGCGTATCCGTTCACTCGAGAACGGTCGTACGAAACTTGCTCGCGATCTCGCGGCGCTGACGTCTTCAGATGTTGAACAACCACGCCTCCTCGAACTCGCAGCGAATCTTCCAAAAGAACAAGGCGACCGCTTGCGCAACATGCACTCGGTTCTCGAACTTCTCGTTCGTCGTGTTTCTGAAGTGAACAAAACAAACGAAGAACTCGTGCAGTCGGCTTTACGGTCGATCACGGGTGCGATGGAAGCGATCAAAGACGGATTGGCTCCACAGACAACGTATGGACAAAAAGGTTCGATGAGCGGCAAGCCTGAGGGCGGCGCGCTGGTTAGTCGGGAAGCTTAAGGGAACCGGAATTCAGGTATACCAGTTAACCGGTATACCTGAATTCCTGTAAGTGATCGCAGGATGCGATCACGCATAGGAACAGGATGTAGGTCGTTATGTCTAAAATTTCCTTGATGATGGACATCGGGAAGCGGTCGATGATGAATAGTCAGACCGCGCTGCAGACATCCGGCCATAACATCGCAAATAAAAGCACCGAAGGTTTCTCTCGCCAGCGAGTTGAACAGCAAACTGCGGTTCCGATTGGCGTAGGCAAGACCCGTTACGGAACGGGCTCTAAAACTGCGGCTGTTACACGAACGAACAATCCTTACCTTGAACGACAGCTCGGCAACGAAAGATCTCTTGGCGGTTTTTACGATGGTAAGGCCGAAGCGATGGGGCGAGTCGAGCAAGTTTACAACGAACAACAGAACAAAGGCTTAAATCAGTTCGTCGCTGACTTTTTCAGTTCTGTGCAAGAGATGGCGAATAGCCCCGAGAGCCTTGCAACTCGAACTCAAGTTCGCGAAACCGCAGACTTCCTGACAAAAGATTTTAAACGCGTGCATACTCAGCTGAACGAAATCACGCGCGACCTCGATCAACAGGTCGTCAGCAGTCTCGATGAAGTTAACGGCATGACAAAAGAAATCGCTTCGCTCAACGACAAGATTCAAGCGGTCGAAATGTCAGGTGGTCATGCGAACGACGAGCGCGATCGACGAGAATTGCTGCTGAAACAAGTCGGCGACCGAATCAATATCCGTTGGGCCGAAGGCGCGGATACCACCGTCACAGTATCGGCCGGTACGTCGGCATTGTTAGTTGTTGGCAACGACTCGAAGACGCTTCAGGCAAAACCAACGTCCGAGACAGCCACAAAGCGTGAAGGTGGCGTCGACATATTTTACTTCAACAGTGACCGCGCTGAACCTATCATGGTCACTCAGCAGATCACTGGCGGAAAAGTCGGCGGTATTCTTGATGTGCGCGATCGAGTTGTAACCGAGCTCTTGGCTGACGTTGATAAAATGGCGTACGGCCTCGCTGCGAACATGAACGAGATTCATCAAAAAGGCTTCAACGCTTACAATCAGACCGGCGGAAAATTTTTCGAGATGCCCACGGATCTTCGCCATGCTTCGGCGAACCTTCGAGTTTCGCAAGACATCAGCGATGACGTCGCTCGCATTGCAACGGGAGCCTCACCAGGATCTCCAGGTGACTCTCGCATCGCTCTGCAAATGGCGCGGCTGCAAAGCGCGAAAGCTATGGGCGGCGGCGAGCATTCGTTTGATGAATTTTATAATAGCGTCGTGGGCAAGGTCGGTATTCAAGCCCGCCGCGCTGAAACGGCGAGCACCACTCAGCGTGATATCGTAAAACAAATGAATAATCTTCGCGAGAGCGTCAGCGGTGTGAGCCTCGACGAAGAAGCGACAAAATTAATCGAGTATCAGAAATCGTTCGACGCAAGCGCGCGACTGATTCGCGTTGCTGATGAAATGTTCGATACCGTTCTGAATTTGAAACGTCTGTAAGAGGGTTAAGTAGCAATGCGTATCGCGGATAAGATGGCCTACAATCAAGTGAACTCGTCGATTCAAAAGAATCGCGCGGATCTCTCTGATTTGCAG
>JAYSST010000310.1:0-3787 GCA_043720435.1 Bdellovibrionales bacterium | reverse complement strand
AGACTATCAGCGAACTCACTCGCCGCGGATGGATTACATAATGGCTTGCCTCGGCGAACCTGTTGGTGAGTTGTTTTCTTTCACCTCGTGCGTTTTTCGCCGATCGGCGAATAGCAGCCGATATGCGCCGCGGAAAGCCCGAGTCAGCACGGTGTTGCAATGAAAATCGTTGGACATCATGACGTGCGGGCGCGACTTCGCGCCATGAAGGGGCGAGTGCCTCCTTCATTGTTGTTCGCCGGACCGCAGGGCATCGGCAAGAAACTTGTGGCTCTCGAATTTGCGCGCGATTTGACCGATGAAACGCGTTCGCTCGATCTGACGCAGTCTATGTCACAGACCGAGTCGTTGTTTTTCGTTTCTCCGGACGGCGCCTCGATCAAGATCGAACAAATTCGCGAGGCGATTCATTTTTTAAGTCTCGCTCGTGACGGTCAACCGCTCGTTATGATTTTTGATGAAGCGCACTTGATTGGACCGCAGGCCGCGAACGCGCTCCTGAAATCTGTAGAAGAGCCGCCCCCTGGCGTGCATTTCTTTTTTCTGACGCCGAGCCCGGCGCTGTTACTGCAAACGATTCGGTCCCGTTCACAGGTTGTTCGATTTGCGCCGCTTTCGGATGAAGAAGTTCGTGCTGTCGTCAAAGGTGTCGAGCCTAATTTGAAAGTCGAAGACTGGGCGATCGAAATGTCGAGCGGTTCTCCGGGTGTTGCAATTGAAACGGCACGCGGTGGGGACGAGGCCATTGATGTTCTTCCGACGGTCTCGCGGCTTATCGAAGCTTGCGGACCAGCCGGCGGAAGTGCCGACCGCACCGACGCGCTTATCGCGATTCGCGAACGCTTGAAGGATCGCGATCTGCAAGTCACGGCTCTGCGTTTTTGCGTTCGTATTATGGCTACTGCTTGGCGAGAAAAATCCCAGCCGCCCCTGCGGCTTGCTGCTGCACCAGAAAAAATTTCCGCTTTGGGTACCGGCGCTGTTGCGTGGCTCGCACAGCTTCCGTTCGATGCCTTGGACGAAGCAACCGATCTCGCATTGCAGGCCGAAGCCGACCTTTCGCGAAACGTCGATCGCCAGCTTTTGTGGGAAGCGTTCTCTTCACGACTCGCTGAGGTCAGCAGGTCGCACTAAGATTGGCTCGCAACGGTTGTCGCGCTAAGACCGCGACTGTCTACGGTTCCCCTTTGGGGTACCACCACGCCATTTGGTTGCGCGTCCAATCTGAAGTTCACTTTACTCGCTCACTTTGCGCGATGGCTTTGCGCGATGGCTTTGCGCGAAAAAATACCACGCGCACGCGAACGCATGGCGACACCGGCGGTGGCGCAGAGCGAAGTGAGTCTGTTGCTTATTTCGTATTCTCGCCCTCGGCTATTTTATTCCGAGCCGCAGTTCCTGTCCGAACTCCGGACGAAAACTAAAATCCCAATCACGTGTGTCGATTTATATTGAACATTTATTTTCACCTCGGTGGTAATCTCTTCGCCATAGGAGAACTCAACGATGTTAACGAACATATCAGATCACGAGCTCGTCGCGAAAATTCGAGATTTGGTTGTGCTCGAGCGACGCGTGACCCGTCAGTTGCTGCATCATATTGGGGAAATGGAAAAGCGGCGGTGCTACACGTCGCTCGGATTTTCGAGTGCATTCGATTTTTTGACACGGGAATTTGGCTATTCAGAATCGGCAGCGTGGCGACGAATACAAGCTGCGAGACTTTTGCGTTCAGTACCTGAAGCCAGCGCGAAAATCGAAACCGGCGAGCTGAACCTGACGACCCTAGCTCAGACTCAGACAGCGATTAAGGCCGAAGAAAAGCGGACCGGCGAAAAACTCACAGGCGATCGGAAGGCGAATGTCGTTGCGCAGATTGAATCTTGCTCCTCACGCGAGGTGGAACGAAGCCTGACCGTGATCTTCCCGGACATTGACCGCGGTGGCGAAGCTAAGGATTTAGTTCGGTCTGTTGATGAGAATCACGTCCGTGCGCATGTCACTTTAACTCGAGGCCAATTAGAGAAGCTCGAACGTCTCAAAGAAATACTTTCGCATCGCGATTTCGGCGGATCACTCGCGGACGTGATCGAGGCGGCCGCAGATGAGTTGCTTGAACGAAAGGATCCGTTGCGAAAGACCGTCAAAAGCAGGACGACCGGGCGAAACTCTGCTGCGCAAAAGGACAAGCCGATGAGGATTGCGGTGGCGACCGAATTCGCAAGCAGTGACACCGGCGCCGGTGGCGCGTCGCAAAAGACGGGTGGTGCTACGAAAAAGACAGGTGATATTACGAAAATGGCAGGTGGTGAAACAACAACGGCAGGCTTAGAGTTTCGTCCATTTCGCCGTCGACGAGAAATTGGATTTTTCGGCGCGACAAAGGGAAGTGTCAGTTTGTGGGCGAGAGCGGGCGTCGGTGCGATAAAATGAAACAAATTGAAGTCGATCACATTGTTCCGAGGGCAAAAGGAGGCGGCCATGGTCAGGAGAACCTGCGCTTGCTGTGTAGAGCACACAATTTTCACGTGGCGGAATTAGCCTATGGGAAGAAGCTGATGAACCGATATCGAAAACAGTGAGCACCCAAACGCTAGATCTGGTAGTATTTCATGAGCTATGAAATTCATCGATGTTCACTGTCATCTGGACAAACTGAAAATTCCGTTCGAGGACGCGCTCGCGCAGGCGGAAGCGCTTGGCGTGACGAGAGTGATTACGATCGGAACTGAACCGCGTGATCACACGATCGTGCTTGATCTTGCAAAACGCCTTTATCCAAAAGTTTCATGCACTCTGGGTGTACATCCACATGAGGCGGAACTCTGGAATGAGTCGGTGGGCGAATGGATTCGTTCCAAAGTAAAGTCGAGCGATATCGCGGAATCGCGCGGAATCGTCGCGGTCGGCGAAATTGGACTCGATTATTATAGCGAGGGTGGCGTCCGGCAAAATCCCGAACGCGAGGTGCAGCTCAATGCTTTTCGTCGGCAGATGGAATTGGCCGAGGAGCTTGGGCTACCGGTTGAAATTCATACGCGCGATGCCGACGATGATTGTGCGATGGTTTTGAATGAGTTCCGTGGTCGCGTGACGGGGCTGTTGCATTGTTTTACGTCGTCTCTGGCTTTAGCGAAAAGTGCTGTCGATGTTGGGTTTCATATTTCGATTAGCGGTGTCGTGACTTTCAAAAATGCCGAGAGTCTTCGCGAAGTCGTTAAGTTTTTGCCCCTCGATCGCTTGCACGTTGAGACCGATTCGCCGTTTCTGTCGCCAGTTCCAATGCGCGGCAAATCGAACATACCCGAATATGTCATGCACACGGCGCGCGCAGTGGCTGAACTAAAAGGCATTTCTCTCGAGGAGCTTTCGAAGACGACTCGTGCGAACGCGAAGACGCTGTTTCCGAAATTGTCGCTGGATTAGCCAAATAACCGCGACGACTTAAACTTTTTTGCCAAGCTCAGAGCGAAATTCCTTCGTTTCTTCGTTATAATCGACCTGAGTGATATTAATCTTACTGTCGATATAGGCGAGCGTTACTGCGGCCGTTATGTAGCCGCCATCTTTTTTTGCAACTCTGAACGGTGCTTTCCAAACATGGCGTATGCCTTCATTTTTTAAAAGAGAAACGCCATTGTCGACGACAGAGATAGGCCCGATTATCGGATAAAGTGTGACGATCAAGGCGTCTTTGTAAGTGATGCCATGACCAATTTGCTTCAAGTAGCGGGGCAGGTATTCATCAACGGCCGCGCGAGCCGCGGTCATTTGCTTGAGGTCGATA
>JAYSST010000309.1:0-1579 GCA_043720435.1 Bdellovibrionales bacterium | reverse complement strand
GCCAAACAGCCGGCTCCGGCTGCTGCCCGGTCCACAGCACGTGGAAACTGGTTTTCACGGAATTCGACGGGAGGCGATCCTTTCGAAAATGTTTGGATTCATGCAGGAGTCGGCTTCGCACAAACGTCGCAAAACCTTCAGCTGCCAAATGGTCTCGAAGCGGTGATGTCGGGCCGTGGCGTACAAGCCGCCGTCGGCATTGATATTCTCGGTCCGAATCTCTCAGCCGAAGGAGCAGTTCGAACATTTGGTGAGACCGAAGATTCAACGAGCAAGGTAACGCTAAAAGAATTTGATCTGAAAATTTTGTTCAAGTCGCGCGCGTCGCGTTTAGGATTTCGCGCGGGCGGAGGACTCTCGGCGCGCTACATGACTGTGCGGTCGATGGCAAATACCTACGACATCACGACTCCAGCCAGTGTTGTTACTGTCGGCGGTGATATCTATCTAAGTTCGGCGATCAGCCTCGGCCTGGACTTGTCGACACGCAACGCGATGATTTCTGAAACATTCGATCGATCGAGCTTCGACGGCACACTACGCCTCGATACGCATTTCTAGGGAGTTCGACACATGGCCGTTGGGACTTTTTCAATTTTAGCCGCAGTGGTTGCGCTTATCACATGCACGCTTATTATCGTCGCTCAAATTTATTTAAGCCGCAAACGTCGGCGACGATTTCAAACACTCGAACTCGTTCCCAACATCTTGATGACTCGCTATCCACTCATGTTCGTCGGACGACCTCGTTCGATTTTTCGAATCAATGGCGACTTTCTCGAACTTCCGATTTATTTGCAGGAGCACGGTTACCACGTTGAAGAAATTGAAATGCAAGACGATCGAAACAACTTGGCCTCCTTGCTGCGATTGCTGAGTACGAATCAAGGCCCCGTGCACCTCATCGTGAATCAAGCGTTCGCCGAATCTGCATATGATCTTGCGCTTGATGGTCATTCAAAACTCGCGACGTTAACACTGATAGGGCAAGGTCGAGGATCGCTTCGACCAACTCAAGCGCGCCCGACGCGATTGCCAGTCTTCGAACGTCCCGAACTGCGGCCTTCATTGTCGGCCGAGACGTTTGCAACCGAAGAGATCGCGCTTAGCCATATGGTTTCGCTTGCGGAATACGATCTGCGATGATGCGATAGGCTTATGAAGGCCAAGAAACCATCATGAAAGAAAAACCCGATACCAGCGAAACGATTATCGATGTCTCGGCACAAATATCTGTTGAAATTGTCGACGGCGCAAAAGATCGAGCCAACGAGCTGATCCACCTTCCACTCATGGTGATTCGGTTTTTAAGTCACCCGACCCGATTTATCCGAACGGCCCCCGATTTAAAAACTGTATCTTGGGTCGTTCTCGCTATCGCCACAGGCACGATCGGCGCCGCCGTGAACGCGATTGTTCATCAAAGTCTCTGGCGTTTTTTTATGGCGCTCATCATTCTTCCACTTGGTTCTTTTCTCTCGGTCTTCGCTACAACTTCTATCTTGAAATTGGTTTTTCGAGGCGCGCACGGACTTAGGTTTCGCTATCGTTCTGGCGCTTCGGTTTTCGCTTTTGCAAA
>JAYSST010000308.1:0-3795 GCA_043720435.1 Bdellovibrionales bacterium | reverse complement strand
TGAGTCTCTTGAAATCGTATCCCTCGAGTGTGCAACCTGGAGTGCTATCTTTCGGATAGAAATAAAGGACAATGCGTTTACCGGAGAAATCCGCGAGCGATGCTTCGCCTCCGCCAGTCACAGCAACTTTCAATTTCGGAGCAACGGTGCCCACTAGTGATTTCGCAGCACTTTCGCCAGGGCCTGTAACGATTTCTTCGAGCTTCTGAACAACTTTTTTTGCAAGCTTACTGGCTGCAAGTTTCATCACTTTTCCCGCCGCCTTTTTCACAGGCTTAGCCTGGGATTTCGTCTTTTTCTTACCGGCCACTTTTTTACCCATCGCCATATCTTCTCCGGTTCACCCGTTAATCTCGGCCTCACATTAACTTTGATTTATGCTAGAAGTGAACCCATGACCGCCAATCCTGCCCATAAAGACATCGAAACGGCCCTATTAACCCAATTGGCGACCGGTGGATTTTCGAAATCATGGGCGCAGGCGGTTCAAAAACTCTCGAACCATTATGTTGCAGAACCCGATTCAATTTCGCCGTGGCGAGAAGCGTGGGCTAGAGAGGCCCTGCTTAGCTATTACCATCCACTCAATCAGGCCCGTGCCGAACGAGTTGCTGCTAAAGGATTAGGCGTCGGATTTTTTGAAGGCATCGAACACATCATCGATCTCGGATGTGGATCCGGTGCCGCCGCCCTCGGTTTTTTGATGGCCACTCGAAACCAAATTAAGTCGCTCGAACTAAGCGACCATTCTGATGCGATCACAAAGATTGCAAAAAAAATTATCGAAGATGCGAGACTCTCACCAGAGCGACTTACGACGTCGCAAGAATCGATCGAGTTTTATCAGTCCCACGCGATTTCGAAAGGTACCCTGCTGCTCCTTTCGTACGTCCTAACCGAATCGAATTCCGAAACTATTCTCGAGGGCTTGCTCAAACGGCATCCCGGACTTGAAGCCGTGGCGATTCTCGAACCATCCACATCGAAGGATGCCAGACGACTGCAGCGGCTTCGTCCAACGCTTCTCCGTCACGGCTTTAATCTCTGGGCCCCATGCACTCACGAAGCCGAGTGCCCGCTTTTAAAAGACTCGGATCGCGATTGGTGCCACGACCGCGTTGTTCCCCATTTGCCTGAATGGTGGCCGCAGCTTGAAGCAGGACTGCCAATGAAGAATAAAACGATCACCGTTTCTTACCTGCTCGCACGAAAAAAACCGCGCGCCCCCCATGGCATCGAAGTGCGTGTCATCGGTGATCGCTTGGATGAAAAAACGAAGGTGCGTCAAATGATCTGCCGCGGAGAAAACCGTGAATTTATCAGCTGGTTCCCATCAAGGCTTAACGCAGAAGCCGAGACTTTTCACCTTTCGCGCGGCGACCGTTTCGAATCTACGGAGACATTGTGGAAGGATCCTCGCGGTATAGATCGCTCGAAGGAATTTCGCCTCGACCTCGAAGCAATCAAACATATAGAAACGACGCGCCTCGAGTAATTACAGCGCGGTGTCCGCTAGTTCGGCGTCCAATTCTTCAAGCATGAGATTCATTTTCGCGAACACGCGCTCGGATTCAGCTGCGATATCTTCGGACTCGCAAAGAAATGATTCGCATCGCATCGAATAGAGTTTCATTGGGCGGGGCAAGAGTGGAATTGTGAGCAGTTCGGACGCCCGTAATCTTCGACCAATCCACTTTTGTACCGGAAATCGATCGAGCAAATTATGGTCAAGGCGAACCGAGGTCGCCCAATTCTCGGAACCTCGGTGCACACACAAAAGCATCGGCGTTTTGGTTTTAATCGCGAGCTCGACAAATCGGGTCGAACGAAACGATTGAAGCTTCTTCGAGTCTCCAAAAAAACAATTCGAACCCTCTGGGAAGACCACAAGATCTGCCGTACCAAGCCGCACAAAGTGATCGACGAGCTGGCGAAAGGAAAGCGGCCGGCGGCTCTGACTAATGAACTCGGCAACTTGTTTTAGCCCAGGAACCGAATAGAAAAACCGGTCCATCACAGCGATCGGAGTTCGCTTCGCCCCGCCAGCCGCAATGATTTCTTTTGAAAGCAAACAAGGTGCTGGAAGCCACGACAACGGAGACGCGTGACTGAAGACAACGATCATTCGCTCGTGTTTCTGCAGGATCTGTTTCAAATCCGGCTTGGATTTGAAATTCGTCTCATTTGCGAGAAGTCTTAAAAGCTTCGACGTCCAAATCTCATAATCAGAAAGTATTCTTAACGGTTGCGAATCAATGTTCGAGAAACTGTCGGACTTTTCGACGTTCACTTTGGTTTCCTCGAAATTATGATGATCCCGTCACATTCCACAAAAACTGACTAACTTATAATGATCCCGTTTGCACGCCCCGGACCTTAGTATTGATGAAGACCACGGAGGTCCACATGCGGTACGTTGCTGGAATCTTTAAAGTGTTCGTCATGACGATGTTGTTGGTTTCTTGTTCTGCCATGAATGGCGGCAGTGAAATCGCACCGCTCTTAACCGGTGCTATTGATACCGGCATCACCACAGAACCTGGTGTGACGATCAAAAAGTCGTCGATGGATGTAAACAAATATCCAGTTACCAAAACGGTCTGTGATCCGTTCGGCGACAATCCGGATCCGCGTTCGAATCAAGGCCTGAAGGCAGAACTATGGTGGCTCGAGGCCTCACAACCTCGTCAAAGCACGGTTGCAGCTATGATCGCTAATGGCAAAAAATCCGACAGAACTCTTTTCTTTTCGCAGTTAAACGTTCGAACTCGAATGTTTAACATGGGCTTTGCAAACGAAACAGGAAGCACAGTCAAAGCTGACGACGGCGCAACGTTGATCGAATACTTCGCTTTGCGCTTTCGCTCGATTCTTCGGCTCGCTCCAGAGCAACCCGAAGGCATGTACGAGTTTGCTATTTTGTCAGACGACGGAGCTGTGCTGAAGCTTCGCGGACCTGACGGCGTCTACCGCGCAAACGTTTCGAACGACGGAAATCACCCGACCCGTCTCGGATGCGGAATCGAGCCCGTATCGCTCGGTCGAGAATCCGAAGTACCGATGGCCATCGAGTACTATCAGGGGCCTCGCTACCACATATCGATGATCGTGCTGATGCGTCCCTACAAAGCAGACCGTACGGGTTTGGTTAGCGGCAAGGACCCCGCTTGCGGACTCACAGGCAACGACACTTGGTTTGACCCAAACAATGGTTCTACAGCGAAGCAACCCTACAAAGACTTGCTTGCTCGTGGCTGGAAACCACTCGACGTTGACAACTATGCGCTTCCAAACGAAGCAGTGTTCAATCCGTGCAAAGATGGCATCGCACCCGTCATTTCCAATCTCGAAGTGTACGAGCGCTACAATGATGGTTTCATCGTGACCTGGAAAACTGATATTCCGGCGACGAGCCAAGTGATTGCGACCGACTCCAATAGCGCGCAAACCATGAGCGTTTCAGACAACGTCCTGCGTACGAGTCATGAAGTACGTATCACGGGGCTGACCGCACGAAAGACCTATACCATTCAAGGCGTGTCGATTTCGGAAACTTACGGTCGCGCGATTAGCAATGGAGTCCAGGCAGTCACTGATTTCTAAATTCAAGTGGGTCGAGTCGAGGACGAAGCGAAGTTGACGGTGATCGATGATCACCGTCATTATCGAGAGGTATGCTTAAGACCTTGTCGAGTTTTCTGCCCAGCTTCACGCTACTTACGGTGATTACTGGAATCTACACAGCACTAGTTTTTGGCAACCGCCCGATGGAGGCGGCTTCAAATCATAACCAGA
>JAYSST010000307.1:0-1585 GCA_043720435.1 Bdellovibrionales bacterium | reverse complement strand
TTATAAAGGTATGAAATCTAATACCAAGTCTAGTATCACGCTGCCGCCATCAGAACTGGCGATGGTGAATGAACTCATGAAGAAATTGAAAGCTAAATCGAAGGTGGATGTGATTCGGCAAGGACTAGTGTTGCTTAAGGAAAAGACCGATCGGGCCGAAATCGCCGAACTGTATCGGCAGGCGGTCATTATCGATGCGGGTCAAAGCCTTGAAGTCCTAAAAGAGTGGGAGGGAGTCGATGACCACTTAATCCCGCCGTACGACGAGGACGAAAGTGCAGATTAAATCGGGGCAACTCTATTGGGCAGACGTCGGACGCCCACGCGGTGCAGAGCCGGGAAAAATACGTCCCGTGCTCGTGATCCAAACAGATTTGTTGAATGTCCTCAATCACGGGACCGTGATTACGCTACTCTGCACATCGGAAATTCTGGGAGAATCCATTTTAAGAACTTCGCTTCCCGTCCGCTCCGCTGGGAACAAAGTTGAAACGGAAATTTTGATCGATCAGATTCGCTCGGTCGACAGGCGATACTTCACAAGACTGATCGGAACGGTTCCCGGCGTCATCATGAAAGACGTTCGGAGGAAGCTGGCGACCATTCTGAGTTAAGGATTTCGACATGCGAAGCGTGGCGCCATTTATGATTGCCCCTATCGAACAATCCTTGGCGATTACTCACGTAAGGAGTCTTTGCCGCTCCAAATATTCGAGCAGATTTCTAGCCACCGTGATTATCGCCGCTATCGTGGCTTCCGAAATATCCGTCTCACCCTCATAAGTAGATTTGTTTCGCTTGTTATGAGCATCTGCCAATACTCGGATTTGAGCTGTCGTCAGTTCCGTTGTGCTGCTCAATGCTTGAAAGACTATAAATCGGTCGGTGGATCGGTAGCCGCAGTATCGAAGAGCCGCCAGCGACAGACCGTGAGCAGCAGCGTAACTTAGTTCGAATCGACTTTCGGGATTTAACGCCGAGACTTCTGCATCGGTCAGTTTTTTTCGCCCGGTTACAATCAAATTTTCGAATTCTGACTTCGTCGGCGGTTCCGACTTCAGTTTTCGAATCTTCACGAGATTATCCAAGTTTGTTGAGGACATCCCGATCTCCTACGAGAAAAATGATTTCGGATGCGAGTACCTTTTCGAGAAAAGAATTACCCGCGGTCCGACGCGCTTTATATTCTGATCGGCTATAGAGTGTACAGCCGATCTTTCTCGCGATCCGGCGTTCGGCCGGCTCGATAATTTCATAAAGGGATTCGAGGCCTAGTGAATCTGAGACCACGAACAGATCGATATCACTTGATGCTCGCTCGGTCCGTTTTGCGACAGACCCGAATACAAAAGCGCATTCAATTTCAGCTTCCCGAGCTTCGAGTGCCGCCTTTAATGGTCCGACGAGGCCAACTGTTTTCAGTACAATTCCGGTGAGTTCGTGAAAGATTGGCGAATTCGGGTTCGCTCGATAATATTTGTGCTGCCCCGTAAATTCTTGATCCACGAGTCCGCTCTCAACCAGAAGTGCAAGCTCTCGCTGAACGCTGCCAGATCCCTTTGCCGCAAGTTTGATAAGTTCGGCC
>JAYSST010000306.1:0-3811 GCA_043720435.1 Bdellovibrionales bacterium | reverse complement strand
CCACTGGCCTTATACTTTCTGCGACCCTCAGTCATTGTCACATCGATCATGCATTCGTGCTTTACCATCGAGATCACGACGTGAACACCCATGGGGTTCAGTTCAAATCGCTGAAGTTTCTCGATCCGGTCGGACATATGGTTCATTAAGGCTTCCGAGTGATCCACGCTACGAAATGCAAATTCGACCTTCATTGAGACTGGGTCCTTTCCTGAAAACGGTTTGCGCCCCTTGGTTATTCGGCGATGATTTCTCATCGGCGAACGTCGCGCAAAACTCGACGAAAGCCGAGAGTCACCCTGGCTGATTCTCAAAATGAGACCAAATCGGGATCAGAAAGTAGTTTCTCGTGCAGAATTAATAAATGCGTTACGCCCTCTTTCTTTTTTGGGCCGCGTTTGTGTTTGGCGCCGCCATTGTATTTGGACTCATTTTTCAAGAGGTCCACGGTTGCGAGGTGGATCTCGATTGTAGTTGTGGCTTACGCGATTTTGCTGACGGCTTTCGACCATAACTTCTTTAGCTACGGACCCGATCCCGACGACGACCCACGCGGCATCAGTCGTAGGACCTCATTGATCTGCGTCAACGTTGCGTGAACAGTTCCGTGGTCGTGGCCCTCGCGCAACGTGTACTTGCGGCCGCCGGGGGTTGTGAAAACAAGGCTAAAATACTCATCGCCGTCACTGTCCTTTAATCGCTGAATCTCAAGGTCGCGAAAAGAATCCGCTGGAAGATTCTCGACCGTCCGCGACCAGGGTTTGATCGCAATGACGGCAGCGCTGATCTCCGTATTTGAGTCTGCGCTTCGATTTTCGAAAACAACTTTCGTCAGTTCGATGTTGTAGACGTGAGACGCGCCCGCGATTCCAAACAACCAGAAGAGCGCCAAAATGCCGAGTTCGATTTCGATTGAAAACTGATGAAACCCGCCGTCGCGATTAAAAAGCCATGTGAAAATCGCGAGAAAGATCAGCCAAACTGCCATGATGATCCATGCGGCGAGGGGAACGTAGTTTCGTATGATCAATTGCGGTGTCGGCACTAACCAAATCATATCCGACCAGGCTCTCTCGAACAGGGTTTTCTACCGCGAACCCCGCCACGAAGGTGACCGATACCCTTGCTGGGCACTAATCCTGCTATACACACTCGAGAATGCCGCCTTGAAAAGCAAACTGGTGGGGCAATGTGTTGACCGCTGGTACGTTCAGTTACAAGGCAACGAGCGACGCGACGGACTCTACGTCGGGAAGTTTCACCTGCGAGAAGCCAAACGATAAAGGCGTCGTGATTTGCAAAACACTCGCACCAGACGTGAATGTGCAGGATATCGTTGCGCATCGAGTACTAGGACTCATGTTTAGACTCAGCGGCCAATTCGAAGCGAACGGATTAGCGAGCGGTTGAAGAAACGGCGGTCTCGCGGACCACGACGACTTTGATTTGTCCTGGGTACTGACACTCTTCTTCGATTTTGTCGGCGATTTGCCGGCATAAAACCAAAGCTTTACGATCGTCGACGCGACGAGAATCTACAACGATACGGACTTCACGGCCTGCATTGAAAATCAGTGTTTTAGTAACTCCAGGAAATCCTTCGGCGATGCTGGATAAAACTTCGATCTTTTGATTATAAACGCTGACCGTCGAGCGACGCGCGCCCGGGCGAGCTCCCGAAATCGCATCGGCTGCAATCACGAGATAACAAAGATCAGTCGAAGGTTGTTCTTCATAATGGTGAGATTTAACGGCGTGAATAATGTCCGGTTTCTCGCCGTGCTTCGAGATGAAGTCGGCGCCGATGACGGCGTGACCACCCTCGATCGCATGATCCATCGATTTACCGACATCGTGTAGTAAGCCCGCACGTTTTGCCGAATGACGATCGACGCTGTTCAGTTCGGAGGCGAGAAGTCCGCAAATCCAACCGACTTCGGCGACGTGAAAATGTTGATTCTGTGCAAAGCTATAGCGGTAACGGAGCTGCCCGAGACGCCGTTTGATTTCGGGGTTCAAATCGCGCGCACCGAGTTCGGCAGCAATTTTGTTCCCGTCGTTGTCGATACGGCGTGCGACTTCTCCGCTGGTCTTCTCGAACAAGCGGCGAACGGTGTCGACGTTTGGATTTTTCTCGTGCAGCAATTTTTCGAGTGTTCGGGTCGTCACTTCACGAGCGACAGGGTCGTAGCTCTCGAGTTTAAAAGTGTCTTTCTCGGTGATCGTAAGTCCAACACCCGTCAACGTCTGCAATTCACGAATATTTTCTTCGTTTTCGCCCAGCATCCGCCGTTTTACATCGGGGTTTGGAATTTCAACGATACCGATTCCACGTTCCGTCGGGGCCTGACGCTGGAATCGACTGAGCACCGTGTGCAGCATAGACTTCGCCGTTTGTTCCGCGTTGGCCTTAGCCTCATCTTCAACCGCTGCAGCTTTGCGTGAAGCTTCAATGTTGGCATCAGCCAAAGCTTTGTGAACGAGGTCTCCGCGAAGAGCTTCTATATCGAGTTCAGCGACAGTTTTGAGCGAATCGCGAAGCTGGCTGCGCAACAACTGAATCTTTTCTTTGATTTCACGCAGGCTGTTTTCCCGCGCGCGAACCAAACCTTCAGCAGCGACGAGGCCCTCTTGATTTTGATCTACTTCACGGCGATCGGCGTTGTATTCGCGATCGAGCTTGCTGCGTTTTGCCCGTGCATGTTCGTCGAGCTCTTTGACGCGCGCTTCGAGATCGCTTAATTCTTTTTCATCGCGTGACCACACGCTCTCGGAAACTTCTTCGGCTTCGAGCTGAGCTTCTTCTTTCAGGCTCTCTGCTCGGTCCTTCGCCTCTTCTAAAACAGTGGTCGCCTCGACTTGCGCTTCACGCAGCAGACTCTTGTTTTGGAGGCGCGAGATGAGGATGACGCTAAGGACTCCGATGAGAAATCCTGCGAAGCTCGTGATCAGCAAAGGCGTTAACATGCCTTAGAAATACTTCTTTCTACGGCTCGACGGGAGGATTTTAAGGCTCTCGCGGTACTTCGCTACGGTGCGTCGCGCGATGTTGATTCCTTCTTTTTTCAACAGCTCAACGATCTGCTGATCTGACAGTGGATCCTTCGTGTTTTCGGCGACGATCAACTCTTTGATTTTCACTTTCACCGACTCACTCGCCAGTGCGTCACCATCGTCAGTCCCAATTCCAGAATTGAAGAAGTGTTTGAGCTCGAAAATGCCCTGAGGCGTGTGCATGTACTTCGCTGTCGTCACGCGGCTCACGGTTGATTCGTGCATGCCGATATCGTCAGCGACGTCCCGCAAGATCATTGGGCGAAGAAACGAGGGTCCCTTGTCAAAAAACTCGCGCTGACGCTTCACGATTGATTCGGAAACTTTATAAATCGTGCGCTGACGCTGATGAATCGACTTGATCAGCCAAACCGCGCTCTGAAGCTTTTTAGTGACGAAATCTTTTGTTTCACCCTGCTGGCCTTTTCCGGCGAGCAAGTTGCGGTAGAAATTCGAGATTCGCAAGCGAGGAAGCCCGTCCTCATTGAGGGAAACCATGTATTCGTCGCCAACTTTATAGACGAAAACGTCGGGCTGCACATAGTGCGTATCGGGCTGAATGAAGGCCCGGCCCGGTTTTGGATCCATCGAGTAAATTAATTTTGCCATCTCAGCGACGTCTTCAATTGAAGTTTGAAGTGCTTTCGCGATGGCCGCAAAGTTTCGTTTCTCGAGATCCTTGAAGTGATTCATGATGAGGCTTACGACGTCCTTCGTGTCCTCTTGCACATGTCGCGCTTGGATGATCAGACATTCT
>JAYSST010000305.1:0-1589 GCA_043720435.1 Bdellovibrionales bacterium | reverse complement strand
TGCGCAATACCAATATTCACGACTAGCGGGATTTTAAAATTCGCGGCGTTTTCCATCGTCGATTTGATGAGGAGTGCGACTTCGCTCTCTTCGGGATTCGCACCCAGCGATTTTTCATCGACCTCAAAAACAAGTTCGTCATGCACCTGCAAAATCATGTCTGCGTCACTGCGATTACTTAAAACCCGATCGACATCAATCATCGCTTTTTTTACGAGGTCGCTTGCCGCACCTTGAATCGGCGCATTGATCGCTGCACGCTCGCCAAATTTCCGAATCTGACCGTTAGGGGATTGAAATTCTGGAATGTATCTTCGTCTTCCGAAAATGGTTTCGACGTAGCCCTGTTTTTTTGCGTTTTCAACTGTGTCGGTCATGTACTCACGGACCTTCGCGAAGCGCGTGAAGTAGCGTCCGATAATTTCGGTGGCTTCTTTTCGTGAAATTCCAAGATTGTCAGCGAGGCCGAACGCTCCCTGGCCGTAGGCCAGACCGAAGTTAACCGCCTTCGCTTTGCTACGAAGATCGCGAGTAACCTCGTGCAAAGGAACTTCGAATACTTCGGCGGCGGTCGCCGTGTGAATATCAAGGCCTTGCTCGAACGCACGCATGAGACCTGGATCCTCAGTGATTTGCGCTAAAATACGGAGCTCAATTTGGCTGTAGTCTGCGCTGAGCAACTTCCGGCCCGGCGGTGCGATAAAACTTTTTCTAATTCGCGCGCCACGTTCGGTACGAATCGGAATATTTTGAAGATTCGGATTAACACTCGAGAGGCGCCCGGTGACTGCTCGCGCTTGATCAAACGTCGTGTGAACTCGTCCATCGCTGTCAGCCAGCGCCGGAATTGCATCGACGTATGTGGACTTCAATTTGGTAAGTTCGCGCCAGTTGAGAATCTTTTTTGCGATAGGATGATCAATCGCTTCAAGCACTTCGTTGTCTGTCGAAAAGCCCGTCTTGGTTTTTTTTCCAGAAGGAAGGCTCATTTTCCCGAATAATATTTGACCCATTTGCTTCGGACTTCCCACGTTGAAAACTTCTCCGCTCTCTTTGTGGATATCGATTTCCGTGGATGCGATCTCGGTTCCGAGCTCTTTGGAGTACGTGCCCAAGAGCTCACGGTCGACCATGATACCTTTGTTCTCCATACAATACAGAATAGGAATAAGAGGGAGTTCGTAGGCCGATAAGATTTCTCGTCCGTTTAATTTTTCGAGCCTGTTTTCGATTGCACGTCGAAGTGCGAATTGCCAGCCAAGCCACTGCGAAGCAGACGCCAAATCCGGCACGGCAAGACCGATGTACTTCGTGAACAGTTCGTGAATAGTGTCAATCGAACCCGCACGCTCAATGTAGGCACCAAGTTTAGCGTCCCAGGCCGCTTTGAATTTCTTCAAGTGGTATCGATGTGCAAAATCCTTGAGGTCGAAGCCAGCAAGACATCTGCCCTCGAGAACTTTTCCGAGATCGTCGGGGTTACCAGCAAGTTGATAGGCCTGGCCTTCGAAGCCGACAATAATTCCGCGCTCCGAGTGAATGACCCAAATTTCGGTTTCGAGCGCTGTCGTCTTTAGTTTTTCGCCGAG
>JAYSST010000304.1:0-3827 GCA_043720435.1 Bdellovibrionales bacterium | reverse complement strand
TTAAAAGTACTTAAAGAAAATGTGGCGATTTTGGGAGCTAGTGACCGCTCGGATCGCTTCGCATTTCGAGCGGATAAATTGCTACAGCAGTACGGACACACGACCGTTCTTGTAAATCCGAATTTAAAAGAGATTGAAGGCAAAAAAGTTTTGTCTACACTCGCAGATATTGCGCGATCGTCGATCGACACGCTGACTCTCTATGTGAATCCGAAAATTCTGGCGGGACAAATTAAAGACGTGATTGCGTTGAAACCGAAGCGCGTAATTTTCAATCCCGGAACGGAAGACGTGCGTCTCGAAGCAGAATTAAAAGCTGCAGGTATTGAGCCGGTGCGCGGCTGCACGCTCGTGATGCTCGACACCGACACGTTCTAAATTGAACGGCTGTGTGGAGCTGACCACTTTTAAGTGACTAAATGCGGGCGAATTGGACAGGCTTCGGTCGCGGCGCCACTTATAAGTGGTGCCACCAAGATGAGCGCGTGAAAAGCACCGGGTTTGATCACATATAAGTGGTGCTCCGGAAGACTGAGGCTCGAAACGAGAGGGTTTTGTCACTTATAAGTGGCGAGGCTCGGCGTTGGGTTGCGGAAAAAGATGTAGGACATGAGGCCCGCGAGAAGTATTCCTGCGGCGGCGTCGGCTACATAGTGTTGTTTGATTAAGACGGCGCTGGCGGAAACTGTGATTGCGGCGAAGCCGTGAAATATCAAAACGGCCATGGCGATTTGGTTGGCGCGACGCGGATTTGGACTCTCGCCGTCGTTCGCGCTACTTGCTCCGTACGAAGGTTCATTTGTGCCGAAGGGCCATGCGCCGGCGTACTTCATGAAGAAGATGGCTACGATGCAGGATTGCGCTACGTGCATGCTGGGGAACGTGTTGTAAGGGTGATCGGCGCGGAAAAGGAGATCGAGGATGAAGTGCGAAACGCCTTCGACAGGCACTGCCGGTGGTCGCTCGATGGGTGTCGGGAAAAGGACGAACACCACGTAGGCGATTGATTGCGTTGTCACTTGCGCGAGCGCGAGGCGCTTGATTGCAGTCGCGTTCGCTGCAAAAAATAATGGTGTCACTAAAATCGGATAATACAGGATGTAGAAGTAGATCATCCATGGAGTGAATGGGATTGCTTTGTCGAAACCGGTTGCGATCGGCAGGGCTGGGCGGTTCCACGGATTTACTGCGGCGAGTTCGTTCGTGCCGAGATATCCGACAAGTAAGTAACACAAGCCTATAAAATACATCCAGCGCGCGCGAGAGAATTCTGAATTGATCCATGGAACGCTCCGGCCCGAGGGAATCATGTTTCTCCTAATGGAAAAGTCAGCGGAGTGAGTTCTCGGTCGGAGGCGACAAGCTGGCCGGTGTCGGGGTCGATGATTTCTTCGTTGCGTGTTACTCGCAAGACGTCATCAATGAAACCGGCGGAGCGAAAGGCTTTCACGACTTCAGGGGCCGCGTAAACGTCGACAGACGAGAAACCTTTGAGATGAGTTTTAGCGTTGGCGCGAAGGTGCGCGCAGATTTTCGACAGCAATTCAGTCGCGTGACCTTTGCGTTGGCAATCGGGCCGTGTGGTGACTCCGCGAATTCGCAATTTTCCGTTGGGAGAGTTTTTTAGAACAATGAGTTGCGCCCAGGCGACCTCTTCGGTCGAAGTATTGGACGCTGATAGTTTAGCGGCATTTTTGTCGGTGGTGAGCGCGAAATGAATTCGCAGGTTTTTTTCTATTAGTGCGAAACCAGAAACTTTTTGCTGGAAAAATAGATTTGCTCCGAGTCGCAGATCGGGGGCGCGCATTCTTGCATGGGCGAGCCAGGTTTCTTCTGAAACAACTTTGAGGTCGGCAGCGGATGCTTGGTTGGAGAGTGGAGCGAGATCGAATGGCTCTGTCGAGTACGACTGTAAATCATAGGACGACGCCTGGAAGCGCTGTGACGTCATCGAGATTTTGGCGAGGAGTTTCTCGATTTCAGCTTTCAGTTTAACGTAGTCGCGAGCGCACGCGGCGGCCAGCTCTCGTTCTTCGTTGGTTTCTTCGAGAATCTCGAGGCATTGATCAAAGAATTTTTCGAGAACGGTTCGATTGCTTGGCCCTGGTTCGTCGGCGGCAAACCAACCAGTTGATCTCGTCGCGTGGATTAGCGCTTTCGCGAGCGATGCGTTTGTCCATGGGCAAATAAGTCGGCGTGTTGATGAAGCGCCGGCGCGCGCATGCTCGGTGTGCGCGTCGGATTCGAGGGCGGCGGAGAGGGTCGCGAGAGATTCGTTTTCAGTCCAAACGAAGCGCGGGCGGATCAGAGTGGATTCGAGTTCGCGATCGAATTCGGCGTTTACGATTCTTCCGTGCAGAAATGGGAGGAGAACACGAGTTTGTGGGCTCGCGTCAGATTCGGAGCTCGTCGTGTGAGCGAAGGTTAGACGGGTGTGGATTTCGGAATCGGTACTTCCGGTATTTAATACGATTTTTACGAGCTTCGTTTCAGAAGGCGCCTGAACCGAACGGGGCAAAACGCATTTCGTCGTTATTCCGAACTCGCGTTTCAGAATGCAGTGGAAGAGTCGGGCTGTGTGACTTCCATCGTGAAGGAGGGAAACCGCGGTTCCGTTCGAGCCTTCGAGTTTGAGGTATGAAATCACGGCGGACACGAAATCATGTGTACCCACGGCGGAAGAATCGGTCCGGAAATTTAACGTAGTCGCATTTCCTGTCCGGCTGGTGGATTCTTCGAAGGCCGTTTTCAACAGTGAAGGGTCGTTCCACTGGGTGGCGAAGATGTCGTCGGGTGAGGTGCGGATCGAGGTCACACTGCCGTCGCGGCCCCATGCGAAATTCCAGTCGCCGGCGCGGATCGGCGTAGGCGTTGTCGGCCGAAGGTCGGCGTAGAGATCGAGGACCGGATGTAGCCACTTCGCTTCGTTCGCCAGCGGCCGCCCCAGCAAAAAGGCGCGTCGTTCGCCGTACAGGGGTTCGATTTTTTCGAAGCCGGTGTATTTTGGTCGCGCTTCGAGTTCGGGATAATCTAGCGCCAGAATTTCGGCCTTCGATGTTCGCGTTCCCAATTTTCCGAATCGTGAGTTTGAGATCAGTTCGTGAAGTACAGAGTTTGTGCGTAACTGAGTTTCGAATTGTTCGGGCAGGTATTGAAAAAATCCGGGGATCGCTGGAAGTCCGCGGCCGATAAAAAATCGATAGAGACCGCAGAGATTTTCGGTTTCGACGAGGGACCATATTGCGGGTTCGTAAGAGCCCGCTGGGCTCTCGGCCCGAACTAGATGCATTTCGCCTTGGCCGATGACCGGCATTGCGCGTGGGTTCGCTCGGTGAATTTCTTGGCACAGCCACAATTGAGCAACGACCGCGGGGCTGATGACTTGGGCTTCATCGGCCAGCTGCGCGAATTCGGGACCGGCCATAAACTTTTGAATGTCGAGGTTGTATCGCCGAAATGAAAGAGCTAGTTTCTTCGGCTTGTACTTCGAAAGAAACTTTACGACATACTGCGTGTCGTGTCGATTCAAATCGCCATCAAAATCGAGGGTCGCGATTTCAAGCGGCGGGCGATTAGAAGTTGGCAGACTGCTCCATGCTGCAAAAAAAGAAAGCAGTGTGATTTCGCTGTCGAGTCCGCCGCTGTAGCAAACGACGGGTATAAGCTGGTGTGAAGCTGCGGTTTCAAGGATTCGCAACGCAGCAAGCGTGTTCGCATCGCGCCAAGATTTTTGTTCGGTCTCAGCGCGACCGTAGCGTGCGACGAACGTTTCACCTTCGGCGGTGCGACGAACGAGCCATTGCGTCTTTTGTGTCGTGCTATTTCGA
>JAYSST010000303.1:0-3832 GCA_043720435.1 Bdellovibrionales bacterium | reverse complement strand
GGAAGCCTGCATTTTTCTGATTCGTTTTCGGATTCGCGAGATCGATTTCTGTGTGTGCAACGTTGATGTCACCGCACAGCACGACAACGCGGCCTTGGTCTTCGAGAGCGTGCAGCCGTCTTTGCGCCGAAAGACAAAATTCGAGTTTGTACGGAAGGCGTTCGTGCTCGCGCTGCGAATTCGGAAAATAACTATTGATGAATGTGTAGCGGCCAACGTCGACTTCGAGCCATCGACCTTCGGTATCAAATTTAGTTTCGCCGATTCCTACTCGCACAGCATCCGGCGGATGCTTACAAAGAGTCAGAAGTCCGCTGTAGCCGGGCTTATCGGCTACGGCCCACGACACACTTTGAAAGCCATGTGCCTCCGGAAAATTTTCTAAATCCGAAATCATGATGTCAGGTTTTGCCTTCACTTCCTGAAGCATCACGACGTCGAGGTCGCACTCAGAAATCCAAGTCGTCAAACCTTTTGCGAAGACAGATCGGATGCCGTTGACGTTCCACGAAGCCGCGCGGATTTCTCCCGGAACTCGGGGATGAAGTGCGCACACGTCGACTTTAATTTTCGCCAGTGATGGGGTTTTCAATTTCAAAACAGTCTTTTTCACGGCAACTTTTTTCTTCAAAGTTTTTTTCATGAAACAACCTCTACGCCTTCAGGTGCTGGCAAATCATCTTCCGGATCATCAGGGGGAATTTCTTCCCACACTTCAAACGAACGAATTCTATTTCTGAAGATAAAGAACCACATCGTTCCGAAAATCAATCCTACAAATAATCCCGCCGCGTGCACCCGTTCGGCGACCTCGGGTCGAAACTCTTGCGGCGCAAAAAGCAGCAGTGCAACTCCCAGTGTGCGAAGCACCCGTCCTGGCATTCTGTATTGCCTGCTGATCAAGAAAAAGAGCGAAAGCCAAATTCCACCAAGCACATTGACCACACCACTTGCACCGAGCACGTTGACCTCGGGTGGATAGCTAGAGAGTACAACAAGATTGGCGACTCCGCCAAGGATGAAGCCCCAAACCGGAAATAGTCCGAAACCAAAATGGCCGTTTAAGAAGAAGCCGAAGATCACAAATAAAAAGAGGTTGCTCAACAAGTGTGCGACATCGGCATGCGCGAAACATGCTGTCCACGGGCGCCACCACTGGTAAAGTTTGAAAAAGTTTTCTCCCGAGACCGGAAGAATTTCACCGATTCGCGGAATGTACCAACCGAGCAATGTGACTAAAGTAACGACCGCAGCCGCTGAAAGTACGACGGTTGAAGACGTGGATCGAGGTTTGAGACTAAGAAGCGTGCGCACAAGTTTTCGCTCGGGCACATGCAAAGCGAGAGCGTCGCTCATTACAACTCGACCTGCATACCGACTTCAATAACTTGGTTCGCGGGAATGTTGAAAAACTGCGTTGCTCGATGTGAATTTCGCGCCATGAATGCGAAAAGATATTCGCGCCAAATCGCCATACCCGGAACTTCGCTGGCAATTAGCGTTTCCCGTCCGACGAAAAACGTGACTTGCGGTATATCGATTTTGAGTCCCGTCTCTTGAATCTTCTCCATCAACAACATGACGTCCGGGGTCTCCACAAAACCGAAATGCGCTTCGACCTTGAAGACTCCTTCACAAATTTTTTCGAACTTCAGTCGATTTTTTTCAGCAACGTACGGAATTTCTTCGGTCATGACCGTTAAGATCAAAACTTTTTCGTGAATCACTTTGTTGTGCTTCACGTTGTGCACCATCGCTGGCGGCGTCATTTCGGCGTCGCCGACCATAAATACAGCGACTCCCTTAGCATGGTGAATCGCCGGATTATCTCGAATTTGTTTCAAGTACTCTTTCAGAGGCGGTGTCGAAACACGCATGCGTTTCGCTAAGATTTTGCGACCTTCACGCCACGTTGCCATCAGAAGTGCTAAGCCAAGGCCGATCACGAATGGGACCCAACCGCCTTGTGAAAATTTCGTCGCGTTGGCTGCGAAAAACGCAAAATCGATCACGAAAAAGAATCCGCAAACCAAAAATGCCAGCGGAAATCCCCAACCCCAGCGCCGGCGTGCGACGACGAAAGCCAGCACCGTCGTAATCACCATCGTTGCCGAAACGCTGATGCCATAGGCCGCGGCGAGGTTCGAAGATGTCTTAAAAGTTAAGACGAGCCAGATCGTTCCGACCAGCATCGCGTAATTCACGTGTGGCATGTAGATCTGGCCGATTTCTCGGCTTGATGTCTGAACAATTTGAAGTCGCGGACTTAAACCAAGCTGGATTGCCTGTTTGGTTAAAGAGAAAACTCCCGAGATAAGCGCCTGACTTGCAATAACTGCCGACGCCGACGCTAGCGCAATCAACGGATACAGCGCCCAGGAAGGAGCTAGAAGGTAGAAAGGATTCGTTGCGGCTTCCGGAGTTGTCAGTAAAAGCGCTCCTTGCCCCAGGTAATTCAACACCAAACCAGGAAGTACGACCGAAAACCACGCGACTCGAATCGGTTTTTTCCCGAAGTGTCCCATGTCGGCGTAGAGCGCTTCGCCACCGGTCGTTACGAGAAAGACGGCGCCCAAAACGATGAACGCTTCCTGCCCGTGTTCGACAAAGAAATTGTAAGCGAAAACGGGATTGAAGGCCTCGAGAACCGACGGGTTCATGATAATGCCCCGAATACCCAACAGCGCTAATACTAAAAACCAAAGCAAAATGATCGGCCCGAAGACAGCGCCGATCTTTCCGGTGCCGTGACGTTGTTGCAGAAACAAAACAACGAGAATGGCGACAGTAATTGGAAGAATGAAGGCGCTCATTCCAGGTGCCGCGACTTGAATACCTTCGACCGCCGACATGACCGAAATCGCCGGCGTTATAATTCCGTCACCATACATCAGAGCCGCGCCGAAAATTCCGATACCAAACAAAAACCATTTACGGTCGCGTAAACGTGCCGGGCACGCAAGTGCCGTCAACGCCAAGATTCCACCTTCGCCGCGGTTGTCGGCGCGAAGGATAAACATCATGTACTTAATGCTGATCGTAATGATGAGCGACCACAGTATGAGCGAGAGCACGCCGAGCACGCGATCTGGAGTCGGAGCCATTGCATGCGGTCCATGAAAACATTCTCGTAAAGCGTATAAAGGCGAAGTTCCGATATCTCCGTAAACAATCCCGAGCGCTGCGAGTGCAAGCGCACCCATCGGCTGCTTCGCTAGATGGCCTTCTGCGTGCCGGAGATGTGTATCGCCCGAACCCGAAACTTTGCCCGAAACTTCGCCCGAAACTTCGTTAGATTTCTCGTCGGAGTCGCCCGAGGCAGTCGGTTTACCAGTCGTATTGTCAGCCATGAGGCCAAAGAATACGACCAACAAAGCGCTCCGTCTAGCAGCGGTTAACGCCTGCACGAATGGTTCGCACTATCTTCAAAATCGCTTAAAACCGAGCTGACACATGATTTCTAATCATATCGAGACTGGACCCCACTATAGCTTGGAGAAATCGACCCAGTTTGGGATGATAATAGAGGAAGATGAGTTGAGCGTTCTCTTACAGGGGGTGTGATCTTCAATCCGGCATACAGAACGCCAAGGCTTAGTGACCTTCGTCACGTCCGTGCCCTGGTTTTGAATTCCAGTTACCAACCAATTAAGCTCGTAAGCTGGCAACGAGCGCTGCTTCTCTGGTTCCAAGGTAAAGTCGAAGTTTTAGAATACCATTCTACATGCGCCAGGTCCGTACGTGAGGACTATCCGGTGCCATCTGTGCTTCGCCTCAAACGCTTCATCAACAATCGTCGTTTCACCCGAGTTAAATTTTGTCGCGAAAACGT
>JAYSST010000302.1:0-3836 GCA_043720435.1 Bdellovibrionales bacterium | reverse complement strand
ATATTCGGCGTCGTCAGTCTTCGATTTGTCGTACTCAACGAGCTCAGTCGTAATGTCGAAATAATCTTGCAGCGGAGTTCGCCCCGCGGCTCCACTCGCATCGATCAAGTGCACAAACAAATTTGTGCGTTCAATGTGACGAAGAAACTGTGTGCCGAGACCCACACCTTTGTGTGCGCCCGGAACAAGTCCCGGAATGTCCGCCATTACAAAGGATTGTTCTTCATTCGCGCGCACGACACCTAAATTAGGAACCAATGTCGTAAACGGATAGTCCGCAATTTTTGGTTTCGCTGCCGAAATCGCCGAAATCAACGTCGACTTACCAGCGTTCGGATATCCGACAACTCCGACATCTGCGATCAACTTGAGTTCAAGAGTGACTTCTCTTGCTACCCCCGGAAGACCTTGTTGCGCGTGCTCGGGCGCCTGGTTGACGCTTGTCCGGAAAAACCAATTTCCTTTTCCGCCCTTTCCGCCTTGCATAAAAACGGTATCGCCTTCAGTCGCGAGGTCGAGGAGGACCTCGCCGGTTTCGCTATCGCGAACAACAGTCCCTGGAGGAACTTGCAAAATCATGTCGGCGCCATCGGCTCCGGACATATTTCGGGCAGCGCCCGCGCCACCGCGAGGTGCATGGAATTTCTTTTTGAATCGAAAATCGATCAGTGTGTTGAGGCGTGGAGTCGCACGGAAAATGAGGTGACCACCGCGGCCGCCGTCACCACCATCGGGTCCGCCGCGAGGATCCATCGATTCTCGTCGAAAACTGACGGAACCGGGTCCACCTTGGCCCGAACTAATGCTGATTGAAACTTCATCTACGAACTTCACTCAAACTACCTTTGCGCGAACCTTCGGTTCGACGACTACCTTTACGAAAAAAACAAAAGGGCCGGTCGATGACCAGCCCCCCGTCAGAAATGCTGTTAGCAGAAAGGTCGGGGCTTAAGCCGACTTCGCCGCTGTCTCTGGAGCCTTGGCCGCTAACTGCGGCGCACCTTCTGCGTAAACGCTAACTTTCGTGCGATCTTTGTTGATGCGCTCGAATTTAACTTCGCCCGAAATGATCGCGTAGATCGTGAAATCACGGCCGATCTTTACGTTATTGCCGAGGTGAAACTTGGTTCCGCGCTGACGCACGAGAATTGTTCCTGGTTTCACTTGCTCGCCGCCGAAGCGTTTCACGCCAAGACGTTTACCAGCGCTATCGCGACCGTTGCGTGTACTACCTGCTGCCTTCTTACTTGCCATGACTAACCCCTAACGATGCGTCCAATATTCTGTTACCTGCCTTCGGCAGGATTAAAATTACTTCTTTGCTGGCTTTTTAGAAGCTGTCTTCTTTACGCCAGTCTTCTTAGCTGCTGCCGACTTTTTAGTTTTCGGAGCTGCCTTTTTCGCCATCGCCTTCTTGTGGCTCGCGGCTTTTTTCTTAGTCTTCACTTGATTGGCAACGGCAGCTTTTTTCGCCCTTGCTTCAACGAGTGCCTTTCCGCCAACTGCTTTTAACGCCGCCGTGTGTGCTTCGATACGCGCGAGTTTCTTCGCTGGATCGACAACTTGTGGCTTCGTCTCTGCTTTTACAGCAGTGATGTCTGGACCCGAGATCGCGCCAATGAAAAGTTCAGTGAAGTCTTGGCGATGACCGTGTGTTCGACGATAGCCCTGACGACGCTTCTTTTTGAAAACGGTGATCTTCGCCGCTTTCGCTTGTTTCACAACAGTGACCGAAACTTTCGCATCTTTAACGAGCGGAGCGCCGACCATCGGTTTGTCTCCACCCAACATCAAAACTTCTGTGAGGTCGAATTTGTCGCCTGGGTTCTTATCAAGCTTTGCTACACGAACTGTATCGCCGGCTTGAACACGATATTGCTTACCGCCGGAACGAATGATGGCGAACATGAAACCTCCAAAAGGGGACCGGACCAAAAAAGTCTGGTAAAGACAGAAGAAAGAAACCGAAGCTCCCGTAAATGCCATGGGGCAGCGCCAGTTGTCAATAAATCTGGCTAAAATCGATGCGCGCTCCCCGCTTGCCCGCTCGCCACGCTTCTAGTGTTTAGGAGGCAAGCTGGTCGAGCATCCTTACGCGCTTGGAAGACATAAGCTATTGAAATTCGTCGGTAATCGCCGTTCGCGATTCGCTCGTGTTACCTTTGGCGGCACTTCGCGACGCAAACAACTTTTTCCGCCAGCCAGCGACCAGTGCGATGAATAGCAAGGTATAGTAACCGAAACCGAAATAAAGCAGAGCTTTCAGCGATCCGGCCGCGGGCATCAATACCGAATTTTCCGGATTTCTAGGGTCATACCAAAAGTCGACGACTTGGCCCTTTCGGAATTGGAACCGGTATTTTTTGTTCTGACCGCTAATAAAAAACACTTCAATTCCGCCAGGCCGTTTGCTGACCATGTCAAAATACTGATTCCAAACCGGCGTCTGGTTCTTCACATAGAAATGATGACCGTTACGGGTGTAACTGCACTTCGATCTGAAGCTTTCGTCGCCGTACTCCACGTCCTCCAAAAGGCATTCGTGTTTTGACCAACTGCGAACCTCATTTTCCGCCCAATCGGCCTGTCTTTCGAGACCGATAGCAATCAGGCCCACGCTCAATGATAAAAGCCCCAGTATCATCAGAAGAGTTTTTTTAAAAAAATTCATAAATATGTCGGCCTTATTCTGCCGAACGCGAAGATGAGTGACAACCGATTGTGTGACAAATTTTCAACGCTGAACCTCAATACGCCGTGAAACCTGCGCCGGAAAACCGCTATTAGCAGTCTGGCCCTCGTCAATTTTCTCCTACTCGTTTAATTCTAATCAGATGTTAAGAAGAACTGCTCCCCTGGCGCTACTTATCGCGTTTGGCCTCTCGTCTGCTTGCGCACCGGCACCTAGTGCAAAACAAAATTCAATGACGCCGGCTCCGCCCGTCGCGCCGAAAACCGAAACTTACGGATCGTTTGCAGAGACGAGCCTGGCAAAGGATCCGGCGCGGATCGCAAAGCGGTTGTCGCGGTTTTTCTTAGTCGAACAGTCGAGCGCGCAAGTTTCAAAAAGCTTGAGCGATGCATTTCGCCGCGATCCGCCGGGTGGTGTCGTGTTCTGGAATTTTAGCCACGGTGGCGCGCGCGAACTTGCGACGACGATTACTCACTACTCGAAAATTCTGAAATCCGCCGGCCACTTGCCTTCCTTATTTTCGATCGACTACGAAGGCGGCGGTTTAACGCTTTCGCCTTCGGGTCGACAGATTCCGGGCATTCAAAGATTTCGCACAGGCTTTACCGATCTCGCGCACGGTATTTGGCTAGGAAAATCGATGCGTGCCTTCGGAACCGAACTTTGCGAATTGCACGGCCGCATCATGAGCAAAGAACTTTCTAACGTGGGCGTGAACTACCCGCTGACCCTTGTTTCAGATCTTGCGCAACGACTCTTTGTTGTTCGCGGCGTTTCGACCGATCCCCGCGAAGTGACACTTTGCCTGTCTGCATTCACCAAAGGTGTCGCAGACGCGGGACCGGTCATCGCCGTTACGAAGCATTATCCGGGCCTAGGTCAGAACAACGGCGATACTCACGATGTAGAAAGCGTCTCAACGGCGAAAACGTCTGCCGATTCCGATCGCCATCTTTTTCCATTTCGCGACGTCATCAATTACGCGAATCAAAACGGCTATGAGACAAGGCTTTCGGTTATGTCATCGCACGGTAAATTCCCGCTGCTCGATGCTGTGAATCTGACGACCGAGTCGCCGACGATCCTGCAAGAGATTCTGCGCGACCGTTTTCAATTCAAAGGTGTGCGGGTTTCAGATGCGATG
>JAYSST010000301.1:0-3844 GCA_043720435.1 Bdellovibrionales bacterium | reverse complement strand
ACTAACGACGGCGACTGTACCCAATCCCCAACCGGAGGATCCTTGTGCCGTATCGTAACCCCAAGCGAAGTCGCCGGCGTCCTCGATAAAACGAATTGTTTCATCGCAACCGCCGCTTACGGAACTCAATTCGCGCTAGAGATCGACACGCTTCGCGACTTCCGAGACCAGATCTTGATGAAGTCCAACGTCGGCCGAAATTTTGTACGATTCTACTATGACCGAAGTCCGCACTATGCGCGGATGATTTTAGAATCGCCAGTGGCCCGAGCGACCGTTCGTGCGGCCCTTGTTCCGATCGTGTGGTTTGCAGGTTTTGCTCTTGCCTACGGACCTCTCAAAGCGGTTCTCGCATTTCTCGCGTCGCTCATCTTGGTTGCGGGAATGTTACACGTAGGTCGTCGGCCGGCGGTTCGAGCCGCGGCCCGCGAGAATTACAACGAAATTAAAGATCGCGCGCGTCGATCGCTGTTGCCGTTATTGATCGGCGCACTTTTCATCCCGACATTGTCTGTTCAATCAGCGGAAGCGGCGAAAAAAGACCGCCGTCCAAGCCAGGTCGCTGTCGAAGACGAACTTTCGGAGGACCCCTTTGACGAAGTTCCTCCCGAGCCCGAATATCCGTATCCAGGCGCCTCCGGCACAGCACCCGCGCCGACACCTCGTCCGGTCGTGCGACCTCGCCAGCCTTCGCCGCTTGAAAGAGCCGATCAGAAATTCGGCACAGGGCAGCGCCCCACGGTCATCACTGAAGATGGTGAGTATATTTACGAAAAACTTCCGGAAGTTCCTTCGAAAAAATACGGCAACCCGACGCCGCACAAGTTTTCTGAAAGACGAGGCGTCGAAAAACCGTCGTCGATAGCTACTGACGGCGAATTTACCTACCACGTTGCTGAATCGCCGTTCACGGGTGCGGCCGGTGTAAGATTCGGCTTCATGGGCGCTCCTCGCATCACAAACAAAAGTAACGGCCTGACCTTCAAACAAATCTACGGCAACAACGACGTTCCGGGTCTGCTATTCGAATACGAATATCCGCTGACTAGAAAAATCGGCCGCGTCGGTCTGAAATTCGAATCAGGAGCCTACTATGCGCAGGCGCAAGGGCGATTTTTGCGTCTACGTCCTGAAGTTCCGGAAGAAGTTTTCACGTTCTTGATGGTTCCGCTTCAGGTGATGTTGCATTACCGATTTCAATACGCCGATGCCCAGCTGTTTGTTCCGTTCGTCGAAGGAGGCGCGGCTTACAACGGAATCGTCGAGCTGCGAGACGATAACAAAACTCCACGTATCGGCGGTGCTCCCGCCTTCATCGCCAGCGGCGGCGTCAACATTCTCCTCGATTGGATGGACCGACACTCCATTCGACAACTCGACGCCGACTACGGCATTAACCACGTCTGGCTAACCCTTCAGTACCGACAGATCTTCGGACTTAAAGAAGAGATCGACTTTACTACCCACCTTATCTCGGGTGGCTTCACCTTCGACTTTTAGACATAGCGCTTGTAACCCAGCTGCTCCTCCGGCAAGACTTCTCGCAAGATGGAAACGCCGCCTGTAAAACGCTCGAGAGATGAATTTCGCCACTGCGCCCCTGATCGCTTTCGTGTGCGTCTTCATATGTCCTACGACGGAACCGAATTTCACGGCTGGCAAAAACAAGTCGGCGCCGACGGCAATCAGACACACGTCACGGTACAAGGCACCATCGAAGCGGCCGTAAAACAAATCTTCGGCGAACAGCTTTCAGTGGTTGGCTCGAGTCGCACCGACGCCGGAGTGCATGCGCAAATGCAGGTCGCGCACTTCGACTGCAAACGCGATCCGACAACATTCAAAGACTTGCGATTTTCCCTGCAAGGACTCACGCCAGATTCGCTGGTCATCAAAGAAGCCTTTCTTGCTCCAGAAAACTTTCATGCCATCGCCACGGCCGTCGACAAAACATATCGCTACTCGATTTTAAATCGAAAAGTTCCAAGCGCGTTAAGACATCGCACAACGTGGTGGTTGCGTGAGCCGCTCGACATTGATTTTCTAAACGAGGCGACTCGCTTCATCATCGGAACTCACGACTTCAAAAGTTTTCAGACGAGCGGAACCTACGTCGAAACGACGGTAAGAAAAATTACGAATGCCTTCTGGCGTCGAGTCTCTTGCGGCAACACGGAAGCCCCGCACGTCGAAACTCCACATATCGAAAATCCGCAGCTTGGTAGCGCAAGTGATCCCTCGCTGATTAGCAACCAATTGGCTGCAGATCGGACCCGCAGCCAATTGGTTGCGTATCCGAAATTACCGCCGCTTGACGCAGATATTTTGTTGTTCGAAATTCAGGGCGAAGGATTTTTAAAACAGATGGTACGTAACCTCGTAGGCACGATTGTCGACCTTCAGCTCCACGGTCGTCGTCCTCGCGACATGAAAACCATTCTGGAAGCCCTCGATCGACGCAAAGCGGGCAACACGGCACCTGCACACGGACTGTTTCTGAACGAGGTCCGCTACCCCCCAGAACTTGACAACAGATGCCGTCCTCTTTAGACCAGTGAGTTCTTCGATCAATTCCTGGGAAGGTTTCTCCGAAAGGTTTTTTGTATGGCATTAGCTAACAGTACTTATAACGCTCCAAAGGCGGGTTCAGAAAACGATATCCCACGTCAGTGGTTCATCGTCGATGCAGCCGGAAAAAGCGTCGGTCGTATTTCTACAGAGATCGCGCGCATTCTCCGTGGAAAACATAAACCTACATTCACACCGAACCAAGACACCGGCGATTTTGTCGTTGTTGTGAACGCCGAGAAAGTTCAAATGTCGGGAACAAAACTCGATGTGAAGCGCTACTATCGTCACTCGCGTTTCTTCGGTTCTCTCAAGTCTCTCACAGCTCGTGAGATGCTTGATAAAGATCCAGCATTCGTTATCGAAGACGCAGTTAAGGGTATGCTTCCAAAGAACAAGTTGGCTCGCCAACTTCTCCTGAAGCTGAAAGCCTACAAAGGCCCAAATCACCCGCACGCCGCTCAAAAACCAACTGCACTCGAAATTAAGTAGGAACAATTATGGCAGCAGCTAAAGAGAAAAAAGCTTCGAAGTTCTTCTACGCAACTGGCCGTCGTAAGACGTCGGCCGCGCGTGTGTTCCTTAAATCTGGTTCGGGCAAAGTTGTTATCAACGGCCGCCCCGCTGAAGGATATCTATCAAAAGCGACATCGCGAATGATGATCCTCCAGCCGCTCAACATGACTTCAAACGGAACGACGTTTGACGCTTACATCACCGTTGCTGGTGGTGGCGAAACTGGCCAGGCCGGTGCGATCCGACACGGAATTTCTCGCGCTCTTGTTGCGTACGACGAAACACTTCGTCCAACGCTTAAGAAAGCTGGATTTCTGACTCGTGACCCTCGCATGGTCGAGCGTAAAAAGTACGGTCAAGCAGGCGCCCGCGCACGCTTCCAGTACTCGAAACGTTAAAAGCGATCCGGATATCGGGTATACTGGTAGTCCGGTATACTGGATATCCGGTTTCAACCGAAAAAAACCTCGCGGAGACGTGGGGTTTTTTTTCGTCCGAAATAAGACTCGCAAGACCGAGTCAAAAACCGCGGCGCCGCTGCGGTTTCGGCACATCCCTACTGCTTCTTGCCCAAATGCTTCACCAGATCCGAGTGCCCGCCGATTAAAACACCGTCCATGAAAATCTGCGGGAAGGTCGGCCAGCCGCTCCAGAGTTTAATCGCCAGACGTTCTTTCCACATCGACATGTAGCTGCCGTACTCGAGGTAGTGGAATTCGAGCCCCTCGTCGTTGAGGAATTTGCGCGCTGATTTCACAAC
>JAYSST010000300.1:0-1606 GCA_043720435.1 Bdellovibrionales bacterium | reverse complement strand
ACGCAGTAAACGATAAGATCGTCGACAATGCCGCCCGCTTCGTTCGGAAAAAGTGAGTAATGAGCTTGCCCGGCTGCTAATTTCGAAACGTCGTTGGTTGTAATCCACTGCAACGTCTCGAGCGACTTCGGACCACTGACACGAAACTCGCCCATATGCGAAACGTCAAAAAGTCCAACGCCGGATCGCACGCTTAAGTGTTCTTCTTTGAGTCCGCGATATTGAACCGGCATCCACCAACCCGCGAAATCAACCATTCGTGCGCCGAGGCGCTCGTGGACCGCTGCCAGCGGGGTTCGCTGTGGTTCTATGGTTGTGCCGTTCGTCATTTTGATCCGTTGGTAGTCGTTTGGCCGCCACTTTCATCGCGCACGGCCTAGCAGTCAAGAAAGTCAGCAATCGAGGAGCACGCAAATCGAGGAGCAAGCCTGCGACGAACAGCGAAGGCCGGAGGCCGAAGCGACGCCCCTGGCTCGAGGAGCAAGCCTGCGACGAATAGCGAAGGCCGGAGGCCGAAGCGACACCAACAGACCCGCCGATTTACGTCACTCCAGCCAAAGTTCAGCCTGCCTCGAGATTAAGCACTCCATCCCCGCGTGCTCGAAATGGCCTAAATTGCCGGAAATGAAGAGAAAACGCTATTTGGGGCGGAAGTCGCCTCGGACCTATTTCTGCACCCTATGGCGCAGCCGAACCAGGAGATTTTCTTATGGTCAGACGTCAAAACTTCCGCCGCCCGCCTACATGTGTTTCTGGCGTCGTTTCGCGCGTCGTCCCCAGAGTCGTCTCGACTGCGGTCGCTCTCGTCGTCTTACTCGCGTTTTCAGCCTGCACGCCGCCGGGCGCACCCATTTCACGCGCCGATTTTCTCGAACAGCAAATGGCGACCGGCTATCAAGCTCCAGATGGAAAATCGCACACCGGTGCATCTGGCGACAAAGAACTCGATCGAGTGAAGGATCAAATTGCGGGTCAAAATTCGGACATCGAAGCACTTTCGAAAATCGATCGTGAACTCGCCACTCGCATACTTTCAGCAAAGGTCGAATCGGTGAGCAACGGAGTCACTCGCGTGCACATCGCGCTTCGCGATTCAAGCCGACTCACGTTCGACTTTACGGACAAAGAAATCGCTCCGAAATCGTCAAAGGATGCAGGTAACGAAGTCCGGTACAAATCCGTCGTTGGCAAAACGGGTGAAGGAACAAAGGCCGACTTCGAAGTAGCGATGCTTTGCCGTAAAACTCCGACCGAGCAGGGAAAACCAGTTGCGGCCGGTTGTCAGATGGCGACAATCGCCCTCAAAGAAACAGCTCCAAACGGAGCCAAAGCCGGGCTTGTGCTTCGCAATCAAGAAGTCGTCGTTTTAGCAAAGACGACCTTTGCGAATATGAAACACGAAATTTTGAAGCGACTTGTCGGCGACCTCAAGACCGCGAAAAGCGGGATATTGCAAACATTCGAAGTCGCGTGGGGGCCGTCCGGTTTCGCCCTTGGCTTTGGCGATGCTCAGGTCTGTCCAGTCGGACGCCTCGTTGAGACGAACGATCTCGACGAACCTTTGAAACTCAATTGTGCTGGTACCGAGCCGTTCCGCGATCTCGAA
>JAYSST010000299.1:0-3855 GCA_043720435.1 Bdellovibrionales bacterium | reverse complement strand
ACGTGGAACTTCGGGCTTTGCGCGATTCTCTAAGCGAAGAAGTCGATAAAGTGATCATCGACGACGAAGAGACGCACAAAAAAATCTTGGCGTTTTTGTCACAGTTCATGCCGCGCTATAAAAACAAAGTTTCGCTTTATAGCGAATCCCGGCCGCTATTTGACCAATACGAAATCGATCTCGAAATTTCGCGTTCGTTGGAACGAAAAATTTGGCTGAAGTCCGGCGGTTACATCGTCATCGACGAGGCGGAAGCCTTGGTCGTCATCGACGTCAACACCGGTCGCTACGTAGGGAAACGTGACCTGGAAGACACGATTTTGAAAACAAATCTTGAGGCTGTGCGCGAAATTGCGCATCAGTTACGGATTCGAAATTGCGGCGGAATCATCATTATTGATTTCATCGACATGGAAAAAGAAGCTCATCGCGAAAAGATTCTCGAATCACTTCGCGAAGAGCTTGTGCGCGACCGAGCAAAGACCACAGTCGTCGCTATGTCGAATCTCGGTCTCGTCGAGATGACACGGAAACGAATTCGACCGAGCCTCGTTAAAACGTTGTGCGAGCCGTGCAGCCATTGCGACGGAAAAGCCTATGTAAAAACAAAGTCGACGATTGCACGCGAAATTTTCCGCGACCTCGAACGCGAGGGCGCAGCCGCTCATTCCGAAGCGATCTTGGTGGTCCATTGCCATGCTGAGATCGGTGATCACATCTACGCTGAAGAAACCGAAGCGTTGGAAGATGTCGAGCGTCGCGTTGGCCAAAGCGTCGTCTTCAAACTCGAGCCCGCTTTCCACCGCGAGCAATACGAAATCTTCCGCTCGGGCCCTCAGGCCGCGAAGCCGACACCGTAAAAGGCGACGAACTTCGAGCAACGGTACTAGCAAATTCTGACCGAAGTCGCGTCTCGATTTGGGACACTTGGGCGTATCAAATTGAAGATGCTTCGGGCCCCTGTACAATAGAAAGGGGCTAGGCGACTTCAATCGAAGGGAATGTTCTGAGACACATGCGGGCGCCTATTCTTGTCGCTGCTTTGTTTTTAACGTCGCTAGCGATGTTTCAAAACTGCAGTCCCGGATTCGTTCTAAGCTCCAACTTTCTCTCGAGCAGCGGCCTGGCACCGATCGATCAATCGGCCATCGATCAGAACCCATTAGCGGACGCAGATTGGACCGTGACGTCAGCGGCAGCAAAACAGGGTCTTCCGCTTATTTTCAAAATCACATTGGCGCAACCGCTCGCGAAAGATGCGTCGTTTGGATTTCAGACAATCGATGGAACGGCGAAGTCCGGCGAAGAGTTCACTCCTTTTTCGGGAAATGTCGCGATTGCCGCCGGTCAGAGCGAGGTCGAGATTTTGATTCCCACGATTTCGCGCACACGCGAACTTCAGTCGAAAAATTTTGCTCTTCAAGTGATTCAAAAAACGACTAAAGAAGCGGCGGGTCAGATCAGGGCCGTGTACAGAAAAATGCCGCCGTTCAAAAAATTTGTCGAATCGTTCGCTGATCCCGGCGGATGTGGAATTACGTTAGATGATCGCGTCCTTTGCTTCGGCGGAATTCGCGGATCGGCCAGCCTTCAGGGAATCCTCGGGACGGCAGATCAATATGGATCGGTCGAAATTTCCGGAATGACCGGGGTCATCGACATCGTCGCGAACATTGGTTATTGCGCCGTTAAAAGCACGGGAGAGATTTTTTGTTGGCGAGGATCGGCGCTACCGATCCAGGCCGATCTTTTTCCGGGTGAACGTATCGTTGGCCTCACAATATTCCGCGACCCACCGACGGCCGGTGTTCTTTGCGCGATGAACGACGCTAAAGAACGCGTCTGTCGCAATATTTCGGCTGGTTTCGCTGCCGCCGGTCCGATCGAGAGACTCACCGGAGTTGAATCCTCCATCGGAGTCAGCGTTCTCCTATCGACAGGTGCGCTGATGATCGGTACGCAGTCTGCGAATGCTCCACAAGTGAATGCCGGAAATGCCCGAAAGATTTTCGCCGCGATCATATTCGACGGTTACGATGTCATAGCTGAAATGCAGGACGCAACAGTGCAATGTCTGTCCGTCGGTTTCTCGAATCCGACGACTCTAAGAACTCCGATCGACCTCAGCGTGATGAAAGGATTTCGTCGGATTGAGGGAGGATGTCGAAGCGGAAGCGCTCTCGACGCTGATGGCAAAACACATTATTACTTGGTCGATGCGGCCACCAGGGTCGTTTCACTGACCCCGCGTCCGCAGGCGCAAGCCGTCATGGATATTTTAGGTTCCGGCCGTTGCCTGCGAATGGCCGACAACACGTTCCGTTGCCGTGAATCTCCGCTGGTCATGGCCGTCAACGGACCTATGACAGGCATGTCGCAGTTTCCGTATAGCTTCGCTGCGCAAAAAGATCTGTCGCCAAAACTAATGGGCGGCGATTGCATTTTTGATTCAATAAAAGGCGTCTATTGCGGAGTTCCGACCGCTAGCAGAGTCATCGGTCTCGACGGATTTGTTCCCGTGCGAATTGTCACGAGCGCCACTCGATCGGCGCTTCGCTGCGCCATCGATGCAAACGGGTCAACGCGATGCTGGTCGCGCGACAATCTCGCGAAAGTCTTACCGGTGACCGGCATTAAAGATTTGTCCTTGCACGGACGCAACGGCTGCGCGATTGCCGACGGCGGAGTTGCCAAATGCTGGGCGTGGATGGATCCAGATTTGTCGTTGATTGAAAATATCGACATCGGCAACCAGGTCGGCGAAAAAATCGCAATCGTCGTGAACTCGCAGTTGATCCTCTTGCAAGTTTGCATTTCGTCTGCAGATAGAATGATTCGTTGTTTCTCTTCTGACGGACAGACGGCAACAAACTTTGCGCTCTCACGGACACTTGACGTAGGAGAACCGATCGCTTCGATTCAATTATCAAATGGGCTGCTTTCGTTATCGACATCGGGTCGGGTTCGCGCCTGGAAGGATCCTGCCCCGTTCATTGAAAACATCTCGCTCCTTCGCGACATCGTCGAACTAAAATCGGGCCTCGCCGATTCCTGCGCTCGCGAAAAATCGGGACGTGTTTGGTGTTGGGGACGAAACGAGTACGGGCAATTCGGGACTGGGCGGAAGAAGAACTACCTTCCTGTACTCGAGACGACGCTTCCGCTGCACACGGCCGAGTTAGCTTTTGGCGGTGAACTTGCACAAAGCCTCGACGTCGGAGGCTTGTACGTCTCAATCATTCCGGTCTCGGGCGGTCTAGTGAAAACGGCGGGCTTTCTCTTCACGACGTCCGTGCCCCCATTTCCAGAGATCGATGTTCTCGACTACGCGCCCTAACACCTTTAGAGGAGCGGCGCCGCCGATGTCGGAAGCTGTCCGGTCCATCGCGAATCGACCGCGCGCAAAATCTCATAGTACCGAGTTCGCTCACGAACAGTAAGACTTGTTGGAACCGCTGCGGTCATCGCGTCGTGCGGGTAAGGTAGAGACTTGAGGGTGAAGTCCAAACGATCCAAACTTTCGGTCGCACGCGCTAGAAATTCTGACCGGAATTTATCAAACGAAAGCCGCGAGCGCGCTTCAATTGCTGCGCGAAGTCCGGGCCCTGCGGTGCCATCCACGATCTGGGCAAACGCACGCAACGCACCTCCGTAGCGACTTCCTGGAATCATCAACAAGTCTAAACCCGACGCAAACGCGTTCGCATAAGCCGCATAAAGCGCATCGCCCTGAAGCGTTCCATATCCGCCCATCCACATCGCATCTGAAACCCGCACACCTTTGAATTGAAAACGGTCGCGCAGAATCTCTTGCAGGATCGTCGGCGACTCGGTCGTCAGATTCACAGCATCGAG